>CAZKCY010000180.1:0-5686 GCA_964551155.1 uncultured Marinimicrobium sp.
AAGCCGCTGACCAACCAACCCTCCAGCATTACGGAGTAGATTATGGCCAGTCATAGCGACGCGAAAACTTCCCAAGCGGCCGGCTCAGACAAGCCCTCAACCGATAACGAGCAGAAGCTGTCTGCCAAAGCGCGCAAACGGGCGCTCGATCCCGAGGAAGCCGAGGCCGGCGGACCGGCGGGAATCGCCGTGTGTGGCGAGGAAGATCCGGGCTCGGCGCTTGAATTTTTGGTGGACGAGGACGAACAAAACGAGAAAAAGAAACAATAACCCGACCGGGGATCATCTGGCCCCGTCAGCATTCTCCAAAATCGAGCTATAGCCGGCTTTGTAGTCCGGATAGCGAAATTCATAGCCGCTCGATTTGAGACGCTTGTTGCTGCAACGTTTACCCAGGTTGCTCTCGTCCGGCTCAAAGCGAGCTTGGTCCACTTCCAGCTCCATAGACAACCAGTTGACAACTTCCGCCATGGGCGCCGGTTCGTCATCGCTCGCGACATAGAGGTTGTCGATGGGCTGCTCGCGGCGCTGGCGCTCCATCAGATGCAGCAGCACGCCTACGCAATCTTCGCTGTGAATTCGGTTGCTGTAGCGGGATTTGAGGCTCGCCCGACCTTCTTTTACCTGATTCAGCAGCTGGTTTCGTCCCGGGCCGTAAATGCCGCTGAAGCGCACAATGCAATGCGCAAAACCGCAGTTGGCGATTCTTCGCTCGGCCTCCAGCAGCCGCCGGCCACTGAAGCGCTCGGGCTTGGTCTCCGAGGTTTCGTCCACCCAGCTGCCATCGTTTTGGCCGTAGACGCCGGTGCTTGAGACAAAAATCACCAGTCGGGGCGATTGCAGCTGGTTTTGCAGTGCCATATTCAGGTTCTCGCAGGTTTGAACATAGGCCTTGCGGTAGCCCTCATCGCTGCGTTCATCCGGGGTCATGGTAATCACTACCACATCGAAGTTCGGCGCCAGGGCTTTTTCCAACTGACTGAGGCTGGAAGTGTCGGCGCCCACGTAGGTTAAATAGGCGGGCGATTCGTCCGGTAGCGAACGCCTCACCCCGGTGGTCTGGTATCCGACCTCAGCCGCTCGCTCGGCGAGTCGCCGGCCCAGGTCGCCGCAGCCGAGGATTAGAAGCTTTTCTGATAGTTTTTCGCTATTCACCTTTGCGTAACTCCCAAGAACAGGGCAAACTGGGTTCTGATACTAACAGTCTATTCATTCGCGCCCGCTAATAGTCGCAGGCCGACTTTGCCAGAACGGCTCGAGGTTTTACCTATGACCTTAACAGAACTGCGCTACATCGTAACCCTCGCCCAGGAACAACATTTCGGGCGCGCCGCCGAACGTTGCTTTGTCAGCCAGCCTACCTTGAGTATTGCGGTTAAGAAGCTCGAAGAGGAGTTGGGGGTGGCTCTGTTCGAGCGCTCCAAATCGCGGGTCCAGGCCACGCCGCTGGGTGAGAAGATCGTTGCCCAGGCGAACCTGGTTTTGGAGCAGACTTCGGCGATCAAAGATATCGCCAACGCCGGCAAGGATCAGCTCAGCAGCCCCCTGCATGTGGGCGCCATCTTCACTATAGGTCCCTATTTGCTGCCGCACTTTATCCCCGAGCTGCAGAAAATCGCTCAGAAAATGCCGCTCTATGTCGAAGAAGGCTATACCGCTACCCTGCGCCAGAAACTGCGCAAAGGCGAATTGGATGTGATCATTGTCGCCTTGCCGTTTACCGAGGCGGATGTGGTGACTCAGCCGTTGTTTGACGAGCCTTTTGTGGTGCTACTGCCTCACGATCATCCTCTGGCCGAGAAACCGGCCATAGATCCACGGGATCTGGATGGTCAGAATGTGCTTTTGCTGGGCGAGGGCCACTGCTTTCGCGATCAGGTGCTGGCCACCTGCCCCAACCTGCAAACTTCGCTCGAGGACCCTACCGGGCGGTTGCGCACCGCCGCCGAGGGCAGCTCTCTGGAAACCCTGCGGCACATGGTGGCCTCAGGGCTCGGGATTACCATACTGCCGCTCTCGGCCGCGGTAACCGCCAATTACACACCCAATATGCTGGTGACCCGTCCCTTCACTCATCCGGCTCCCAACCGCACGGTGGCGCTTGCCTGGCGCGCCAGCTTTCCCCGGTACAAGGCCGTCGAGGCCCTGCGCAAGGCCATCAGCATGTGTCGCTTGAGCGATCGCAACTAGAAATCCCCTGTGACCGAGGAAGCTGTCAGCCTGGAGCGCTTGCCGGTAACCGCCCTGAAAGGGGTGGGGCCACGGCTGGCGGATAAATTGACCAAGCTGGGGCTGCTCAGTGTTCAAGATCTGCTGTTTCACCTACCGCTGCGCTACCTGGATCGAACCCGAATAACGCCTTTGGGGGCGCTGCAGCCCAATGTCAGTGCGGTGATCGAGGGCGAAATCCGCGCCTGCGATGTGGTCTACGGCCGCCGCCGCAGTCTGGTGTGTCGGCTGCAGGACGGTACCGGAACGGTCACTTTGCGCTTCTATCACTTTTCCGCTGCTCAAAAGCAGCGTCTGGTAGCCGGCGCCCGGTTGCGCTGTTTTGGCGAAACTCGGCGCGGCGCTTCTGGGCTTGAGCTCTATCACCCCGAATACGATATTCTCGAGGCCAGCGCGCCCCAGCCTCTCGAAGACAGCTTGACGCCGGTGTATCCGGCCACCGAAGGACTGACTCAGCAGCGCCTGCGCAGCCTCGCCGGTCAGGCCTTGACCAAGCTGGATCGGCACCCCCTCGCCGAGCTGTTGCCCGAACCGCTCAGGCGCGAGCTGCACCAAGTGCCGCTGGCCGACGCCCTCAGATTTTTGCACGCGCCTCCCAGAAATGCCGACGTCGATCGGCTGCTGGCGGGTGAGCACCCCTATCAGCAGCGCCTGGCTTTTGAAGAGCTGCTCGCCCACCATTTGAGCTTGTTGATGCTGCGCCGCCAGGCTCAGGCCGAGCCGGCGCCGCCGCTCAAACCCGATAACCAGCTTGAGCAGCGGTTTTTGAATGCGCTGCCATTTCAGTTGACGGGCGCCCAGCAGCGGGTTCGCCAGGAGATTGCCGTCGACCTGGCTCGGCCAGTCCCCATGCTGCGTCTGGTACAAGGGGATGTGGGTTCCGGCAAGACCCTGGTGGCGGCCATGGCGGCATTGGCCGCCGTGGCGAGCGGTTTTCAGGCGGCAATTATGGCGCCCACGGAAATTCTCGCCGAACAGCACCGCAGCAACTTCGGCGCCTGGCTCGAGCCTCTGGGAATCGAGCTGGGCTGGCTTACGGGGCGGCTGAGCGCGGCGCGTAGGCGCGCGGAGCTGGAGCGCATTGCCAGCGGCGAGGCTAAAGTGGTGGTGGGCACTCATGCGCTGTTTCAGGAGGAGGTCAGCTTTGCCCGCCTGGGTTTGATCATCATCGACGAGCAGCATCGTTTCGGTGTCCATCAGCGGCTATCGCTGCGCCAGAAAGGCGGCGGCCAACTTAGGCCGCACCAGCTGATCATGACTGCGACCCCCATCCCACGCACCTTGTCGATGAGCGCCTACGCCGATCTGGATACCTCGGTGATCGACGAACTGCCGCCTGGGCGCACTCCGGTGACCACAGTAGTGATCAGTCAGCAGCGCCGCCAGGAAGTGGTGGATCGGGTGCGCCTGGCCTGTGAGCAGGGGCGCCAGGCCTACTGGGTCTGTACCTTGATTGAGGAATCCGAAACCCTCAGCGCCCAGGCCGCCGAGGCCACTGCCGAGTCTTTGGGCCAGGCCCTGCCCAATTTGCGCATTGGTCTGGTGCACGGGCGCCTGAAGCCCAAAGAGAAAGAGGCCTGCATGGCGGCCTTCAAAGCGGGCGACATCGACCTGTTGGTCGCCACCACGGTTATCGAGGTGGGGGTGGATGTCCCCAACGCCAGTTTGATGATTATCGAAAACCCTGAGCGACTGGGGTTGGCCCAGCTGCACCAACTGCGTGGGCGGGTGGGGCGCGGCGCTCAGGCCAGTCACTGCGTTTTGCTATACGGTGCACCTTTGGGGCGCCAGAGCCGCGAACGCTTGCGAGTGATGCGCGAATCCAGCGACGGTTTTGTGATTGCCGAACAGGATCTGCAGCTGCGTGGGCCGGGCGAGGTACTGGGTACCCGCCAGACCGGCGATATGCAGTTCAAAATCGCCGATCTGCTGCGCGATGCACCGCTTTTGCCCCAGGTGCAACGCGGCGGTGAGCGGTTGATACGCGATTATCCGGAGTTGAGTCAGCAAATCGTATTGCGCTGGTTAGGCGAAAACCGACGCTATTTACAGGTTTAGCTTTGCAACTTAGGTGAGAACCGGTGCACAAAGCTGAAGTTTAACAGGGCGCCAAGGTCGACAAATGCACCTAACCGCCGATGAGGTGTTTCACGACTGCTAAAATCACTTGAAGAAGCCCGCCGCTTCTTACACACTAAGTGCCAAACTGCTCCAGCCTGACAGGAGCAGCCGCACAAAAAGAAGGAGCCGATCGTGCCAGTACCTACCAGTGTCGAGTCGCTACTCAACGACCAGAATATTCACTATGACATAGCCGCTACGCCGCTCGACGCCGACAATAAACCGCTTTGGCACGATCAGCATCTGCGCAACGTCGGGGCCGCCAAGTCGGTATTGCTGGAGGATGGTCGAGGGCGGGTGTTGGCGGTCATAGGCGCCGACAACCTTCTCGATCTGAACGCCGTCAATCGCCAAATGGGGCGCGAATTGCGGGCGACCGGACTGGACGAGCTGCGTCAGTTTTGCGACAGCCACAGTCTGCAATCGGTTCCGGCGCTGCCCAAATTGGCGGGCTTGCCTACCTTGGTGGATCGCCGGCTGCTCGATCGCGAGAGCCTGCTGTTGGATTCCGGTGACGACGAGCAGCTGCTGCACCTGAATCGGGACGATTTCCGCCGAGTGCTGGAAGACGCCATTATCTGCGACATAGGCGTGCCGCTCGGGCCTTTGGAGGTAGAGCGGACCGATATCAGCGATACCGATCAGATTCTGGGGGCGGTGCGCAATTTTACCCAGTTGCGTATCAAGCAGCGCTTGGAGGAGACTCTGGAGCTGCCCCCACTCTCGGAAACCGCTCAACGGATTATTAACCTTAGAGTGGATCCCGACGCAGATATCAGTGATCTGGCCCAAATTGTCGAAACCGATCCCAGCCTCGCGGCTCAGGTGGTGAGCTGGGCGGCTTCGCCCTATTACTCCGCCCCCGGTAAAATCAAATCGATTCACGACGCCATAGTCCGCGTGCTGGGTTTTGATATGGTCTTGAACCTGGCCCTGGGTCTGGCCCTGGGGCGTACTCTGCAACTGCCCAAAGACGGTCCCAATGGCTATATGTCCTACTGGCAGCAGGCGGTCTACACCGCTGCCACTATCGAAGGCCTGATCACCGCCATTCCGCGCGAAGAGCGCCCCAGTTTTGGTATGGCCTATCTGGCCGGGCTGCTGCACAACTTCGGCTATTTGATTCTGGCAGAGGTCTTTCCGCCCTATTTCAGCAATTATTGTCGGCTGGCCGAGGCCAACCCTCACACCATGCCTCAGACCATTGAGCGGCATTTGCTGGGAGTCACCCGGGAGCAACTGGCCAGCACTTTGATGTCGCTCTGGTCCATGCCCGAGGAAGTGGTGGTAGCGCTGCGGCATCAGAACAATCCCGACTATCAGGGCGAACATCACC
>CAZKCY010000181.1:0-5680 GCA_964551155.1 uncultured Marinimicrobium sp.
TTGACCGGCCAGCCATCGGCCTGCGGCTCGGCGCGCGAAGTGGGCACCTTCGCCCACCGTTTGCCCGCCGACATGGTGGTGACCAACCCCAAGCACCGGGCCATGACCGAAGATATTTGGAAGCTGCCCGAGGGCACAATTCCCGAAAAGGTGGGTTTTCACGCGGTAGAGCAAAGTCGCAAGCTGAAAGATGGCGTGCTGCGCGTGCTATGGACTCAAGTAACCAACAACGTTCAGGCCGGCCCCAACCTGATGCAGGAAATTCTGCCCGGCTGGCGCAACCCCAAAGCCTTTATCGCGGTATCGGATGTCTACCCGACGGTATCCGCCCAGGCGGCCGACCTGATTCTGCCCAGCGCCATGTGGGTGGAAAAAGAGGGCGCTTACGGCAACGCCGAGCGTCGCACTCAATTCTGGCATCAACTGGTGCCGCCCCCCGGCGAAGCCCGCTCGGATCTGTGGCAGCTGATGGAGTTTTCCAAGCGCATCACCACCGACGATGTCTGGCCCCAGGAGTTAATCGATAAAGCGCCCGAGTTCAAAGGCAAAAGCCTCTACCAGATACTGTTTGCCAACGGTCAGGTAGATGCCTACCCCACCTCCGACATCGAAGAAGGCTTTCGCAACGACGAAGCCGAGGCTTTCGGGTTTTACGCACAAAAAGGTTTGTTCGAGGAGTACGCCCGCTTTGGGCGCGGCAAAGCGCACGATCTGGCATCCTTCGATACCTATCACCAAGTGCGTGGCTTGCGTTGGCCAGTGGTCGACGGCGAGGAAACCAAATGGCGTTTTCGCGAGGGCTATGATCCCTATGTTGAAGAAGGCACTGGTGTGCAGTTTTATGGCAAGCCCGACAATCGAGCGATTATTTTTGCGCTGCCCTACGAGCCGCCCGCCGAAGCTCCCGATGAGGAATACCCTTTCTGGCTCAGCACCGGTCGGGTATTGGAGCATTGGCATACCGGCTCCATGACCCAAAGAGTCGAGGAGCTGAATCTGGCGGTGCCTCACGCTTTGATTTACATGAACTTCGACGATGCCCGCGACCAGGGTTTCAGGCGCGGTAGCGAAGTGAAAATCATCAGCCGGCGCGGCGAGATGCGCGCCCGGGTAGAAACCCGCGGCCGCATCAAACCGCCGCCTGGGCTCATCTATGTACCGTTTTTCGATGCCAACCGACTGGTAAACAAGCTGACGCTCGACGCCACCGATCCGATTTCCAAGCAGACCGACTTCAAAAAATGCGCGGTCCGGCTCGAACTAATAAGTCTGGCCTGAGGAGGTGACCGATGAAAAAGGAAACCATGAGGATATTCACAGTCGCCGCGCTGCTCTTGCCTTTGTCATTGCTGGCCCTCAATGCCAACACTCAACCGGGCACTGATACCGGCCCCGAGCCCGAGATCGGCAATGAACCGGCACCCGATGGCGTAAGGCCAGGCGGAACCCTCAATGAGGAATTCCAGGCGCCGCCAATTGCCCCTCAGAACACCAATCTGGATGACCGGATGCGCAACTGGCCCCAGCAACCGCCGGTTATTCCCCACGATATTCGCGGCTACCCGGTCGACAAGAATTTCAACCAGTGTTTGACCTGCCACAGCCGCAGTGCTACGCCGGTCAGCGGCGCGCCCATGGTGAGCATCACTCATTTTCAGGACCGCGATGGCCAGCACCTGGCGGCGGTCTCGCCGCGCCGTTATTTTTGCGTTAAGTGCCATGTTCCCCAGCACGACGTGAAACCGATAAAAAACAGTACCTACACCAGCATCGACGAAGTACTGGAAAACGCCATTCAAAACGGCGACTGATAGAAAGATAAGAGGTTTCCATGTGGAAGACCATAAAAGAATACTGGCGGACCTTTAACCGCCCCGCGGTTCATCTCAGCCTGGGCCTGCTGTCTATGGGGGGCTTTATTGCCGGGATTATTTTCTGGGGCGGCTTTAACACCGCCCTGGAATTTACCAATACTGAAGAGTTCTGCATCAGCTGCCATGAAATGAAAGCCAACCCCTATATGGAATTGCGCTCAACCATTCACTACACCAACCGTTCGGGCGTCCGCGCCACTTGTTCGGATTGTCACGTGCCCCACGACTGGACCTTTAAGATCGCCCGCAAAATGGAAGCCTCCAAGGAGGTTTGGGGCTGGATTTTCGGCACTATCGATACCCGGGAGAAATTTGAAGCCAAACGCATAACACTCGCCGAACGCGAATGGCGTCGGCTAAACGCCAACGACTCGCTGGAATGTCGAAACTGCCACAATTTTGAATATATGGATTTTACCCAGCAGTCTCCGAGAGCGACCGCCATGCACTCCACCCTTTTGGCCAGTGGCGAGAAAACCTGTATCGACTGTCACAAGGGCATAGCCCACAAGCTGCCCGATATGTCGGGCGTTGAATCGGGTTTTCACGGCGGCCTGGAACAACCGACCTACCAGGGCGAGGCCATAAACGGCTATCTCAAACAGCAAGAGGAAAGCCTTTAGCAGCTTTTTTTGCCCTCACATTGACTTCTCCACCAGCGGATTTTTAGCGTAAACTGATCACTAATCGCTTCAAATCTGTTTTTGGGAGTCTTGTGTGAATCGACAGCCCGACTCTATCAAAGCCCTGCTGCTGGACTTGTCCGGCGTTCTCTACGAAGGCGATCAGGTTATCGAAGGCGCGCCGGAATTAGTACAGAAGGCCCGCGATAAGAAGCTGGTGCTGCGCTTTGTGACCAACACCGCCACCAAAACCCGGCGCCAGATTCTGGACAAGCTGTCCGGCATGGGCATCGAGCTGGACGACGAGGAGTTGTTTACCGCGCCAGATGCCGCCCGCGCCTACTTGCGCGAAAAGTCACTGACCCCCTATTGCTTGATCCACGCCAATATCCGGCCCGATTTTCACGAATTCTGCCACGGCGATCCCAATGCCGTGGTACTGGGCGATGCCCGCGAGGATCTGAACTACGCCAACCTCAATCGCGCTTTTCGCCTGGTGCACAAAGGCTGCCCATTAATCGCCGTTGGCGAGAACAAGTATTTTGCCGAGGGCGACACTCTGTGCCTGGACGCCGGACCTTTTATCCACGCCATCGCCTGGGCCGCCGATGCCGAGCCGATAGTCATGGGCAAACCCGGCAAAGAGTTCTTTCAGCAAGTGGTCAATTCCACCGGCTGCAAGGCGAACGAATGCCTGATGATCGGCGATGATGTTATCGGCGACGTTGAAGGGGCATTGAAAGCCGGGCTACAAGCCCGACTGGTCAAAACCGGCAAATATCAGAACGGCGACGAAGACCGCATCGATCCCAAAGCCGAAACTCTCGACAGCATCGCCGACCTGGAATCCCTGCTGTGAACGACAACGTCATTCCTTTCAAACGCCCCAGCCTTAAAGAAAAACACAAAGGCAAAACCCTTTGCCGCAGTGGCTTTCATATGTGGCGCGTGGTCACCGAACGCAAGTTCGATACCAAGCAGGGCAAGCTGGTCACCCAGTACCGCTGCGCCCGCTGCGGCGAGGAAAAAGTCGAGGCGCATTGACGCACCGAGACGATGCCAAGCCCAGACCTAACTACTGACAGCTCCTGACAGGAGCAAGGCTTAAAGTGGCTGGTAAACCCACCACAAGGAGCAAGACCATGTCTGACACATCATCCCCCGCCGAATACACCCCGGATTCCATTATGAGTCACGTGTCCATAGGCACCAACCGCATGGCAGAAGCCTGTGCTTTTTACGACCGGGTACTGGGCAGTCTGGGAATAGAGCGCCTCTTGGATTTTCCGCAAGCCGTGGCCTATGGCCGAAAATTTCCCGAGTTTTGGGTGCATCCACCCCATAACGGCGAGCCCGCCACTGTGGGCAACGGAACCCATTTCGCGTTTTTCACCAGCTCCCCAGAAGAAGTAAACCGTTTTTATCAGGAGGCTATGGCAGCCGGCGCCACTTCAGATGGCGAACCGGGCCCCCGCCCGCTCTACGGCGAGGCCTATTACGGTGGCTTTGTTCGCGACCTGGATGGGCATAAAATCGAAGCCATGTTCTGGGATATGACTAAAATGGGTCATGAATAAAAAGAGCCATGAAAAAGGCTGAACGGCTACTGCAACTTCTGACGCTGCTCCGAGCCCGGCGCGGCGTCGTTACCGCCCGGGCACTGGCTGAGCGCCTGGGCGTTTCCGAGCGCACCATTTACCGGGATATACAGTCGCTGATTCTGTCGGGCGTCGCCATCGAAGGCGAGGCGGGAGTGGGCTATCGCCTGCAGCCCGGCAGTTCCCTGCCGCCGCTGATGTTTACCAGCGAAGAAATAGAAGCACTGCTGCTGGGCGTGCGCATGGTGCAGGGCTGGGGCGACGACGATCTGGTGCAGTCAGCGGACGCGGCGCTGCAGAAAATTCGCTCAGTGCTGCCCGATCGCATGATCCACAACCAAAACCACCAAAAAGCCACCTTACTGGTGCCTGAAATGCACCGCGTCGAAAGAGCCCGCCACGGCGCCCTGCTCAGAAAGGCCATCAAGCTCAAGCAAGTGGTTTGGCTGGAATATCAGGACGAGAAAGATACGAGCTCTAGCCGATACATTAATCCCCTGGGCCTGGTCTATTGGGGTGCGGCCTGGACGCTGGCGGCCTGGTGCCAGCTGCGCAACGACCATCGGCTGTTTCGGCTAGACCGGATAAAAACCGCAAAAATCCACGAACAGACATTCACTGTCGAACCACACCAAACCTTAGAAACCTACATTCGCCAGTACAATCCAGAATTTACCGGTCTCGCTTTTTAAGGCACCTGTAGGAGCGGGCCATGCTCGCGATGATTTTTTGCCTTATCGCGGCTAGGTTATTCGAACTCCATCGCGGGCATGGCCCGCTCCTACATCAAGGCCCGCTCCTACAAAATCATCCCGTTACGGCTTACTGACGATAACCACGGTATCGGTGGCGCTGCGACCAAAGGTTTCCGGGTGGTACATTTCCTCGGCCTTCGCCGGCGGAGCGATGAACTCGCCCGGCGTGGTTGCCAGCGCCAGATATTCGTACTGGTATTGTCCGGCTTCGATTTGGGTGGCGAACACTTCGACTCGCTCATCGCGCATCTGCCGATGGTTGTACCAGTGGCCCGGCCAGATTCGGGCTGACTCGACGCGGGACTCTAGGCGAGAGTCTTCAACGCTGACGGTGCCTTCCAGTTCCGGGTTTAGAGCTTCGAAACCGGCGGGTAGAAAATCCACCAACGCCAAATGGTGGCGGCGGGCCGGAGCGGTCATAGTGAGTTTGACCCGCACAGCGGCGCCGGCCCTAATCTCCCAGCTGCCGTCCTCGCGCAGGCGCACATCCGCGGGATCATTGACCGCCTCGTAGCGACGCTCCACCGCAAAACCGTGCGCCGCTGCCGGCAGCTGCAAGTCGGCGGGAGCATAGTTCAAGCCCATTCGATAATAGAGCCGGCCACTGCCCTGATGCTGCAAAGTCAGCTTCGAATCTCCTGACTCTTGCTGCAAATGCTGCATAGGTACTTTTACCAAATGCCGCTCGGTGGTTCGGCCTTCAAAGCTATGCGCTCCTAGAAACAAGTCCCCCAGCCAGGCACGGGCGGTAAAATCGGGCCGTTCGGCTTCCCGCTGCTCAAAATAGGTTTTCAGCGCCTGAAGCACAAACACGTTTTCCTGGGTGCTGC
>CAZKCY010000182.1:0-5626 GCA_964551155.1 uncultured Marinimicrobium sp.
TAAAGGCAAAGGCGATCATAATGCCCACTGCCAGCACCGAGCCGGGCAGGGCATAACCCATGCTCGCCAGCCGAACGGCACCGCTGATCTGGTGCCGGCCCAGCAAGCGCTGACCGTAGGCGACGAGTAAGGCCGCCAGGGTCGTGGCCAGGGCGGCGGCGCCGCCGAGAATGAAGGTATGTCGAATCAGCGCCCAGTAGCGAGCGTTGATCGCCTCACTGCCTTGGGCCCAGGCCCAGATTGCTAATTGCCCGATGGGCACCGCAAAGGCCACCACAAATACCGTCAGGCAGTAAGCGCTCGCTAAGCCCGCGCGCCAGCCCCGCAGGCGGTAACGTTGGTCATCGCGTTTGGCGTGTTGGTGAAATCGGCTGCGCCCCCGGCCGCGCTGTTCGGCGTAGAGTGCCAGGGCGACGAACAACAACAACAGCGAAGCCAGCTGAGCCGCTGCGGTCAAATTGAAAAATCCGAACCAGGCTTTGTAAATCGCGGTAGTGAAAGTGTCGAAATTGAACACCGCCACGGCACCAAAGTCGGCCAGGGTTTCCATCAGCGCCAGAGAGACTCCCACGGCTATTGCCGGCCGCGCCATGGGTAGCGCCACATGCCAGAAGCTGCCCCAGGGACCGCGCCCGAGCAAGCGGGCGGCGTCGGTCAGAGCCCGCCCCTGGGTGACGAAGGCGCTGCGGGCGAGCATATAGACGTAGGGGTAGAGCACGCAGGTCATCACAAAGACCACGCCCAGAGGCCCGCGCACAGGAAGGAAAGGGGTATCGGCGCCGAACAGCTGGCGCCAAAAGGTTTGGATAGGGCCGGCGTAATCCATCAGCCCCAGAAACACGAAGGCGACCACATAGGTGGGTACCGCCAGCGGCAGCATCAGCGCCCAGTCGAGCCAGCGCCGGCCCGGAAACTCGCACACCGAGGTCAGCCAGGCCAGGCTGACACCCAGCGCCAGAGTCCAGGCGCCGACTCCGACAAACAAAATGGCGGTATTGCTCAGCAGCCGCGCCAGCTGGGTTTCGATCAGGTGCTGCCAGAGCTCGGTCTGGGCATCGCCCCAGCTGAGCACAATTACGCTCACCGGCATCAGCACCAAGCCAGCCATAATCCAGACCGGCAGGCGCCAGAGCCAGGCCTGCCAGCGGGGCTGGCGGGCGCTGGGGGCGGAGCTCCAGGCGCTGGCGGTTTGAGTCAAACGAAAAACCTTAAATTTTTGGCTAAAAGTTTGCGATTTGAAGCCACTTTCGAAGGATAGTCGCTAGCGTAGGCGAGGCAGTCGCAGTGGCGTTTAGCGTGGATGAAAAGCGCGGAGTTTATTGCAATAAATGAGCACTTTGAATCCACGTTAAACGCCGCTGCGGCAACGCAGGTAGCTAGCGATAGCCGGCGCGATCCATTAGTTTGATGGCATCGGCCTGCAGTCGACCGGCGGCCTCAACGTTTACCGAATCGGCTATGAAGTCGCCCCAGGCAGCCACTTCGGCGGAGGGTTCCACCGCCTCGTTAGCGGGGTATTCCTGATTGACCTCGGCGAACTGGCCCTGGGCTTCGGCGCTGGAGAGCCATTCGATCAACTCGCGCGCGGCATCCGGCTGCTTGGCGTGTTTGGTGATGCCGGCACCGGATACGTTGATGTGCACGCCGCGCTCGCCTTCACCCTGGTTGGGCCAGAAAATCGCCAGTGGGGCGTCGGGGTTTTCCTGTTTCAAGCGGCCGAAGTAGTAAGTGTTCACCAGCGTCACATCGCACTGGCCGGCAAGTACTGCTTCCATAGCGGAAGTGTCGTTGGCGAAGGGCTCGGCGGCCAGATTGTCGACCCAACCTTTGACGATAGTCTCGGTCTGCTCTTCGCCCAGGGTTTTGATCATGGTGGCGACCAGTGACTGGTTGTAAACCTTTTTGGAGGTACGCAGACATAGGCGGCCATCCCATTTGTCGTCGGCCAAAGCTTCATAGGTGCTCAGCTCGGCAGGGTCGACCCGCTCGGTGGAGTAAACAATGGTGCGGGCGCGCACCGACAATGCGGTCCAGTCTTCGTTATCGGCGCGCAAATGCGGTGGAATATTCGCGCGCACGGCGTCGGAGTTCATCGGCTGAAACAGACCTTCCTCGGAAGCCTGCCAGAGGTTGCCGGCGTCTACCGTCAGCAGTATGTCGGCGGGAGTGTTGCTACCTTCGGCTTTTAGCCGCTGAATCAGCGCGCCGGCGCTGTCGGTAATGTAGCGAATCTCGGTGCCAGTCTGCTCTTCATACAAAACAAACAGAGGTTTGATTAAATGCTCGGCCCGGGCTGAGTAAACAGTAACTTGGGCGGTTTCTTTGGCGGCCGCAGTTTCGGGCGCAGGGGTTTCCGGTTCAGGGGCTTTTTCGCCGCAGGCACTCAGCGCGAGAGCGGCCAGCCCGACAAAAGTGCTAACACTCAAACGTTTGAACATTGAATTTAAGTCCTTCATATGCGCTAACCTTTCATTCAAAGAAGTGGAATTGAGAAGATGAAGCTTTGGGAGATGATGATAAGTATTCTTATTTACAGAAGCAAACGGTTTCGGTGCTGGGTGCGAGACGATTTGATTTTAAGCGGCCGAGACCACGAAGATAGTTTTTCAACAGCCTGCTAGACTGATTGGCATTAGAACTTTGCCCCTTAAAGGAGTGGACGGTGAAACTGATTAAACGCTTGCTGAAAATAATCGCAGTTTTGGTGTTGCTACTGGTAATTGCCGCCGTGGCGCTGGTGTTCTTGTTCGACCCCAATATCTTCAAACCGCGCCTGGAATCCATGGCCCGGGATCAGGGCATCGAGCTCAATATTGACGGCAATTTGGGCTGGCAACTCTGGCCGGCGCTGGGGGTGGAAGTTAACGACATTCGCGTCGCCGCGCTCGAGACCCCCGAAGAGCCGATTGCCACCTTAAATTCCGCCAGCCTGAGATTGGCCATCCGACCGCTGCTGGGCGGTAATCTGGAAGTTCACCATTTGCTGATCGACGGGGCCGAGCTGGACCTGCGAGTCAATGAGGCGGGCGAAGGCAACTGGGAAGCTTTGCTGCCGGACCAAACCGAAGCGGACAAACCCGCTCCGCCTCCTGAGCCGGAACCGACCGAGGTTGAAGCTGCTGAACAATTGCAGCTGGCGGTCGAGCGAATCAGCCTGCGCAACAGCGCGCTGCGCTACAGTGACGCCAGCACCGGCCAGAGCTTCGATCTGTCGTCGCTCAATCTGGAGCTGACCGATTTCAATCTTCAGGGTAACCCCTTCAATCTGGAGCTGGGCTGGCGTGCGGCCTTTGAAGACCGGGAACTGTTCGGCGACCAGCCTCTGGAGCTGATTGGTGACTTGCGCAGCCGCCTGCAACTGGCCGCCGATATGAGCGAGGCCCGATTGACCGAAGGCCGACTGAATTTGGACCTGGCGCGCGCCGGCGCCTCGGATACCATCAACCTGATTTTCTCGCTGCAGGCGTCTCAACTGCTGGAAGCTCCTAGCTACCAGGGCGACCTGAAGCTTGAGCCTTTCAACCTCAAAGCCTTGATGGAGGTGCTGGGCCTGCCGGAAATTGAAACCGATTCGGCCCAGGCATTGACCAAACTGGCCTTCAATGGTCAGTTCAAGGGCTCCACCGAGGCCTTCAGCCTGGACCCGCTCACCCTGGAGCTGGACGACACCCGCATTGAAGGCCGATTTGCGGTAACCGACTTCTCTACCCAGGCCATAGAACTGGTGCTCGAAGGCGACCGGCTCAATGTCGACGATTACCTGCCTCCGGCTACCGAAGAGCAAGCCGAACAACCCGAAGCAACCGGCGATGAAGAGCTGATTCCGCTGGAAACCATCAAGAGCCTGAACGCCAATGTAAGTCTGGACTTTCAACAGCTGACCGCCATGGGCCTGACTTTTAACGATCTGGTGGTTCGGTTGTCCGCCAAAGACGGTCTGGTGCAGCTTAGCCAGGCTGGGCTCAATGCCTACGAAGGTCGGCTAGACGCTCAGGGGCAGCTGGATGCCCGGGGCGAAACCGCCCAAATAAATTTCAACGGCGAACTGGCCAACTTCCAACTGTCGCCGGTTCTGGCGGATTTGGAAATGGACGAAAAGCTCAAATTGAGCGGCGCCTTGAATGCTCAAGCCGAGGGTGCGACCCAAGGCTTGACCATGAACCAATTGATGGACGCTCTGGATGCCCAGGCTCAATTTTCCGGCGCTCAGGTGCGTTTGGCGCCTCTGAACATCGAGCAGAGATTCTGCCAGATGGTGAACCTGGTCCGCCAGGCTGAAAATGTGCCCCAGGAGTGGCCCGACTATTCCCAGATGCGCGTCCTCGCCGGTCAGGTTCGTATAGACGATCAGGTAGTTAAAGTGACTTCGTTCGACGCCGCGGTCAGCGAACTCAATCTGGGCCTGCAAGGACAGTTGAATCTCAAAGAAGAGCTGTACAACTTTGTGCTTCCGCTCAAGCTCGGTAGCGAAGCCACCAGTGACTCGGGATGCAGAGTACCCAGCAACTATTGGGTCAATCGCAGTTTGTCGCTATTGCGCTGCAAGGGTTCGCTCGCGGAGCTTAACCCTCTAAGCGACTGCGGCTTCGACAAAGACGGCGTCCAGTCGTTGATCAAGGACTTTGCCGAATACCGGATCAAAGAAAAGCACGGCGAAAGCATCGATGCCGAGAAGGCGCGCGCCAAGGAGAGAATCGAGCAGGAAAAGCAGCAGCTGCGCGATAAAATTCGGGACAGGTTGAGCGGAGGCGAACAAAAGGAAAACCAGGAAGGCGAAGCTCAAGACGGCGAGACCCAAGAGGCCAAACCGGAAACGCCCGAAGATCGGTTAAAGCGGCTTCTCGGGCGCTGATCTTGAAGCACTGCTGCTACAATGGCGGCCTTGTTCAAATACAGCCAAAAAGGTCGCCATGAGTTCTGCAGGAGCGCTTCCTACAAAAACGAGAGCTACAGCGTCGAGCTGGTCGAACTCAGTGCTAGACTGGTTCGATCAGCACGGCCGAAAAAACCTGCCCTGGCAGAAAAACATAAACGCCTATCGGGTCTGGCTTTCAGAAGTCATGCTCCAGCAAACTCAGGTGGCCACAGTGATCGGCTACTTCGAGCGTTTTACCGCACGCTTTCCCACGGTCGCCAGCCTGGCGGCCGCCCCCATCGACGAAGTACTGCACCTGTGGACCGGCCTCGGCTACTACGCCCGCGCCCGCAACCTGCACCGCTGCGCCAAGATTGTGGTAGCCGAGTACGGCGGTGAATTCCCTCAAAGCGTCGAAGCCCTGAGCGCGCTCCCCGGCATAGGCCGCTCCACCGCCGGCGCCATAGCGAGCATTGCCTTCGGCCAGCACGCCGCCATACTCGATGGCAACGTCAAACGCGTCCTGGCCCGGCACTACGCTATAGACGGCTGGCCCGGCCAGACCCAGACCCTTAATCGCCTCTGGCAAATCGCCGAACAAAATACCCCCAGTGAACGCTGCGCCGACTACACCCAAGCCATGATGGACCTGGGCGCCACCCTCTGCACCCGCTCTCGCCCGGCCTGCGAGCTTTGCCCGGTGCAGGCCAGCTGCATCGCCTTTGCTCAGGGAACCGTGAGTGCTTACCCCGGGAAAAAGCCCAAGAAAGA
>CAZKCY010000183.1:0-5589 GCA_964551155.1 uncultured Marinimicrobium sp.
GGTCTACATCCTGATCCAAGGTGCCGGCTCTTCCACCGCCCCGCCGGCTTTGACTGAAGGCACCGCCAATTTCGGGCCCATGAGCCGGCAAATGAAAGCCTCTGAAATTCGTTCATTTGAGAAAGAACACGGCTACAAGCCTACCGCTGTTCCAGTCGCTATCGATGTGCTGGCGGTCTATGTCAACAAAGACAACCCCATTGAAGGTCTTACCATCCCCCAGCTTGACGCTATTTTCTCGGCTACCCGCCGTTGCGGTTACCCGGAAGACATTACCCGTTGGGGTCAGCTGGGCCTGGACGGCGCCTGGGAAAACCGCGATATGGCGCTTTACAGCCGCAACGCCGTATCCGGCACCTACGGTTACTTTAAAGACGAAGCTCTATGTGGCGGCGACTACAAGCCCGGCATTAACGAGCAGCCCGGTTCCGCTTCTGTGGTGCAAGGTGTGACTGAATCCATTAACGGTATTGGTTATTCCGGCATTGGTTACAACACCTCCGGTGTGCGTCCCGTCCCCCTGGCCCGCGAAGCCGGCCAGCCGTTTGCCGCCGCGGCCGCTGAAAATGTTGCCGATGGCAGCTACCCGCTGGCACGCTTTCTCTACGTTTACGTTAACAAGCACCCCAATCGTCCTATGGCGCCCCTGCAGGCTGAGTTTTTGAAGCTGGTGCTTTCCAAAGAAGGTCAGCAGGTAGTGGTTCGCGATGGCTATATCCCGCTGCCGGCTTCGGTAGTTGAACAGACTCGAGAGGAGCTGGGCCTGACCGAATAGCGCCAGCTGCTATCGGTGCCCCGAAGTTCCAGGATTGAACCTCGGGGAGTAGAGACTAAAAACGTGGGAGTTCTCCTTTGAGGCTCCCGCGTTTTTGTCATCTGAATGTAACAAAAGTGTCACAAAGGGTTGTTAGGATGCGGTCGCCAGTGGGCTCTTGAAGAACTTATAGCCCGATGGTTACCGGGGCCCAATTGTCGGCGGGGCCTTGCGATTCCCAAGCTCAGGATACCAAGCACTATGTCAGAGCGACTCACTACCGCCGAGCAAAGCGCCAGTCTCATGCCCAGTGCTGAGCAGCGTGCTCGCTTGCGCAAAGTTCGTAAATTCAAAGATCATTTATCCCGCTATGGTGTCGGTACTGCCGGCATGGTGGTGGTCGGCGCCTTGGCCTTGATCTTTTTGTATCTGTTCTCCGAGGTCGCTCCGCTTCTTAAAGGCGCTGAGGTAGAGGTCACCGAAACCTACCAGCTCAGCCAACCCCAGTCGGACGATCCCGTCGAGCACTTGGTGCTCGAGCGCTACGAAGAAATCGGAGCCACATTTCATCGCAGCGGCCGAGTTCAGTTTTTTGCCGCCGAAAATGGCGCTCCTCTAGACCATTTTATGGTTCCTCATCCGGACGGGGCACAGTTCAGTGCACTGGGCGTAAGCACGCCGCTTAAGGGGTTAGCGGTTTACGGCTTCGACAACGGCGCCATCAGTCTGGTCAAACAGGTCTACGACCTGAGTTACCCGAATGACCAGCGCTTGATCACTCCAAGGCTCGAATATCCGCTCGGAGAAGAGCCGTTGCAACTGGACGAGCAGGGCCAAGCTTTGCGGGCTTTGACTGTGCAGCCCGGTCCAACGGGGCCTTTGGTGGCCGCGATCACCGAGGACAACCGAGTCTTGCTGGGTGCCTATCAAGTGAGTAAAAGTCTGTTTGGCGGCGCCGGCAAGGTCAATGCCAACCAATACCAGCTACCCGCTTTGCCCGATGGTGCTCAAGGCACTCATATTCTGGTGGATGGCGGCGGCCGGCATATAATCGTGGCCGACGACCAGGCCCGTTTGCATTACTACGACATCTCTGATCGTCAGAACATTCGCTTGAGCGACACCAAAGCCACCGAGCGTGGCCAAATTACGCAAATGCGTTTTCTCGTAGGTACTTACTCTTTTGTTTTCGGCACCGAAACGGGAGTGGTCAGTCAGTGGTTCTTAGTACGCGACGACGAAAACCGTTTTCATCTGACGCCCGTGCGGGACTTTAAGACCATGCCCGCCGCGGTGACTAAAATCGCGCCTGAATATACCCGCAAAGGTTTTGCCGCCGGTGACAGTGAAGGTAACCTCGGTCTCTTTTACGGCACTTCCGCACAAACCCTCTTGATCAAACCGATTGCCGATAAATCGGTGCACAACCTCGCCCTGTCGCCCATCAACAGCCGCTTGCTGGCGCTCGATGCCGAACGCGAAATGACCGTCGCTGAGGTCTGGAACGAGCACCCCGAGATTTCCTTTTCCTCGCTCTGGCAGAAGGTTTGGTACGAAGGCCGTCAGGAACCGGAATACATTTGGCAGTCTTCAGCGGGCCAGGACGAGTATGAACCCAAGTTTAGTTTGGTACCCCTGTCGATCGGTACTTTGAAAGCGGCCTTTTACGCCATGCTGTTTGCCATGCCCTTGGGCATCATGGGCGCCGTTTACAGCGCCTATTTCATGACCCCCAAGCTGCGCGGCGTGGTTAAGCCCACCATTGAAATCATGGAAGCTCTGCCCACGGTTATTCTCGGCTTCCTCGCCGGCCTCTGGTTAGCGCCTTTCTTAGAGAACCATCTGCCGGCGGTATTCAGCATACTGATCTTCATGCCCGTTTTGATGTTGCTGGTGGGACTGGGCTGGTCGCGCTTGCCGAGCTGGATTCGCAACGCCGTGCCCGAAGGCTGGGAAGCTGCAATTCTGGTGCCACCGATCATAATTTTGGGTTGGATTTGCGTTGAGGCCAGCCCCATTGTGGAAGTCATGTTCTTCGATGGCAGCGCGCGCCAATGGCTCACCGATCAGGGTATTGACTACGATCAGCGCAACGCTCTGATTGTCGGTATTGCCATGGGTTTTGCGGTAATCCCGACCATTTTTTCGATCGCCGAGGACGCGGTGTTTAACGTACCCAAGCATCTGACCCAGGGCTCCTTGGCGCTCGGCGCGACTCGCTGGCAGACGGTTATGGGCGTGGTTCTGCCTACCGCCAGCCCGGGCATTTTTTCCGCGGTCATGATGGGCTTCGGTCGCGCTGTGGGTGAAACCATGATCGTCCTTATGGCCACCGGTAACAGCCCAGTTGTGAACTTCAATATTTTCGAAGGCATGCGCACTCTGTCTGCAAACATAGCCGTGGAATTGCCCGAGACGGCGATTGGCAGTACTCACTTCCGGGTCTTGTTCCTGGCGGCGCTGGCGCTGCTGGCCCTGACCTTTGTGGTCAATACCGTCGCTGAGCTTGTACGTCAGCGGCTACGCCAACGCTACAGCAATCTTTAATTAGGGAGCCTCAAAATGAAATCCTGGTTTAAAAGTGGTGCCCCCTGGATCTGGCTGAACGGCGGCGCAGTGGCTTTGTCGATGATTATGGTGGTCGGTCTTTTGGGGCTGATTGCAGTGCGCGGCTTCGGTCACTTCTGGCCCGCGGATCTTATGCAAACCCACGTGGTGGACAAGTACGGTGTTGAGCAGCCGATCTTGGGCGAAGTGGTGCGCAGCGAAACCATTCCCGCCGTGGTAGCGCGCGACAACGGCTACGCGGTACCGGATGAAGTCGAATTGGTAACCCGCTACTTGATCAAGCAAGGCAATCGCGAATTCGGTAGCGATTTCAGATGGTATCTGAACGTCGGCATGGGCGAATGGAAGTACCCGGAAAACGCGATCAGCATTGAGCGGCGGGAGTGGGGCGATTTTATCGGCTTTCCGGTTGCGGTTCTGGAAGAGGGCAAAGTCGTCAGCCAAGTAGGCGATGAGAATTTCTGGAATCAGATCGATCAGCGCCTGGAACGCAGCTTGGATTTGTTCGGGGAAATAAAGGAAAAGGAAAAGGTTGGAATAGGTCGGATCAACCACGAGCTGGAAGAGTTGCGTCTCGAGCGTCGGCGTCTGGAGCTGGAAGGCGTATCCGGACAGGCGCTGGCCGAGGCTGAAGCCGAGCTGGCCGAGCGCCGGGCCGAGCTGGATCAGCGCTATCAGGTGATTAAGCAGGAGCGCGACGCGATTTACGCGCGGGTTCAGCGCGACAGCATGACGGTGCGCACCGTCGGCGGTCGCGAGTTGAATCTGTCGTTCGCCAATATTGTGCGAGTGACCCGCCCCAACGCCATGGGCGTAGTGGGTAAATCTCTCGACTATGTCGATCGCTTCTGGGCCTTTTTGACCGAGGACCCGCGCGAAGCCAATACCGAAGGCGGTATCTTCCCGGCGATTTTCGGGACTGTCACCATGGTTTTGGTGATGTCGATCATGGTTACTCCCCTAGGGGTTCTGGCCGCCATCTACCTGCGCGAATACGCCCGTCAGGGCACCATGCTGAAGCTGATCCGGATATCGGTGTACAACCTCGCGGGTGTGCCTTCGATTGTTTACGGGGTTTTCGGTCTGGGCTTTTTCGTTTACTTTCTCGGTGGCAATATCGACGAGCTCTTTTTCCCGGCCTCTCTGCCGGCACCGACCTTCGGCACCCCCGGTCTGTTCTGGGCCTCGCTGACCTTGGCTCTGTTGACTCTGCCAGTGGTCATTGTTTCGACTGAAGAAGGTCTGTCGCGCATTCCGAGTACCATCCGCCAGGGTAGTCTGGCGCTGGGCGCCACTAAGTCGGAAACTCTCTGGAAAGTGGTAATACCTCTGGCGACCCCGGCCATGATGACCGGCTTGATTTTGGCGATTGCCCGGGCTGCAGGTGAGGTGGCACCCTTGATGCTGGTGGGTGTGGTCAAGCTGGCACCCAGCTTGCCAATCGATGGCAACTATCCCTATCTGCATCTGGATCAGAAAATCATGCACCTGGGCTTTCACATTTACGACGTCGGCTTCCAGAGCCCTAACGTGGAAGCGGCCCGCCCGCTGGTTTACGCTACGGCGTTGGTCTTGGTCATACTGATTATGGTGTTAAACCTTGCCGCCATTAAGATTCGCAACAACCTGCGGGAAAAATACCGCAGCGCCTCGGATTAATTGGGAGCCAGACTATGTTAGAAGACAAACCAAACTCAGCTAATGACTCGGCTCCGAAATCATCCGCCGCGCAAGCTGTCCAAGAGCACGGCAAAAGCAGAATGCCCAACCCCAACAGAGCGAGTCAAATGCGAGTTCAGACAACGGCCAGTAATATGACCCTGGAACAAGAATCCATTAAGTTGGAGATCAAGAACCTCGATCTTTTTTACGGAAACAATAAGGCCCTGAAAAACATCAGCCTGAAAATTCCTGAGAAAAAGGTCACCGCCTTTATCGGCCCTTCCGGTTGCGGCAAATCCACTCTGCTGCGCTGTTTCAATCGGATGAACGATCTGGTGGACTCCTGCCGTATCGAGGGTGAAATCCTGATGGACGGCAAAAACATCTACGCCAAAAACGTTGATGTTTCTGAGTTGCGCCGTCAGGTGGGTATGGTGTTCCAGAAGCCCAACCCTTTCCCCAAGTCGATCTACGAAAATGTCGCCTACGGCTTGCGTCTGCAAGGGGTCAAGTCGCGCCGGGTGCTTGATACAGTAGTAGAAAATTCACTGCGCGGCGCCGCCCTTTGGGACGAAGTAAAGGATCGCTTACATGACAACGCTTTT
>CAZKCY010000184.1:0-5553 GCA_964551155.1 uncultured Marinimicrobium sp.
GTCTACTGGATGAACTGGCCGACTTGGCGGATGGTGACTTGACCACCACCGCTACCGTAACCGAAGACTTTACCGGTGCGATTGCCGACTCTATCAACTTCACCATTGACCAACTGCGGATTCTGGTGGCGCGCATTAACGAAACCGCGGTGAACGTATCCGCCGCCGCCCAGGAAACCCAGCAGACTGCTCTGCATCTGGCCGAAGCGTCAGAGCATCAGGCCCAGGAGATTGCCGGCGCCTCGGCGGCGGTGAACGAAATGGCGGTCACCATTGACCAGGTATCAGCCAACGCCTCCGAATCAGCCGCGGTTGCGGAGCGCGCGGTATCGATCGCGACCAATGGCGCCAAGGTGGTGCAAAACACCATCCACGGTATGGATACCATTCGCGAGCAGATTCAGGACACGTCCAAGCGGATCAAACGTCTGGGTGAATCGTCTCAGGAAATTGGTGACATCGTAAGTTTGATTAACGACATTGCCGACCAAACCAACATTCTGGCTTTGAACGCCGCGATTCAGGCGTCTATGGCCGGTGATGCGGGCCGCGGCTTCGCGGTGGTTGCCGACGAGGTGCAGCGTCTGGCGGAACGTTCAGCCGCTGCTACCAAGCAGATTGAAGCTCTGGTTAAAACCATTCAGAACGATACCAACGAGGCGGTTATCTCGATGGAACAGACCACTTCTGAAGTGGTGCGCGGGGCGCGCCTGGCGCAGGACGCCGGTGTGGCGCTGGAAGAAATTGAAACGGTATCCAACAACCTGGCGGAGTTGATTCAAAACATCTCCAACGCCGCTCGTCAGCAGGCCTCCTCGGCCGGCCACATCTCCAACACTATGAACGTGATTCAGGAAATTACCACTCAGACTTCGGCCGGTACCAGTGCAACCGCCCAGTCGATTGGTAACCTGGCGGAAATGGCTCTGGATCTGCGTGAATCAGTGGCCGGCTTCAAGCTGCCGGAGGAAGACGCCGAGGCCGCCGGTGAGCCCTTCCAAATGCCTAAGGCTGCAGTGGCGCTGGACGAAGATTCCATTGATTACGACACTCTGCCCGAAGATTTGGACGAGAGTCAGGTGGTCGATCTCAACGACGAAGTTTCCCTCGATCTGGACGCCGACTATGACGAAGACTACGAAGACAGGAGTCGGAACTCTGAGCGGGAACGCGCTTAGCTGTCTGCTGCCAATGCCTGCAAGGGAAAGCGCTGGCCGATAGAAGTCATTTTTGAAAACCAGCGATAACAACCGAGTCTAGCCATGGTGTGGTCACTGCAAACGCCCTCCGTTTTCACCGACAGCCAGTTTGTTCAGTGGAGCAAACTGTTGGAGGAGCGCACTGGCATTCAGTTGTCTATGCCGCAAAAGGCTTTGCTCCAGTCCCAGGTCGCAATTCGCATGCGCGAGCTGGGCTGTCAGGACTATAACCAGTACTACCAACAGGTGACCGACGGGCTCTCGGGCCTAATGGAGTGGTCGATTCTGGTCGATCGGTTGACCGTTAAGGAAACCAGCTTTTTTCGCCACAGACCTTCATTGGAGTATGTGCGGCGTTTTATTCAAAACCGAATCAACAACGGTCAGCTCGGAGCCAGCTTCGATATGTGGAGTGTTGGCTGTGCCAGTGGCGAAGAGCCCTATTCCCTGGCCATGGTGGCGAATGACTGTTTTGAATTGGCGGGTTTGGCAAGCTACTACGGCATCACTGCCATGGATATCAGTAATGCCGCCCTGAATCAGGCTCGCTCTGGTCAGTACGGAGCGCGCAAGCTTGAACATCTACACGCCGATGAAGTGAATCGTTATTTCCGATTGAACGACAGCGGCAGCTACCAAATAGCCGACAAGCTGCGCGAGCGGGTTTGCTTTAGTCATGGCAACGTCACCCGAATCGAATCCATGCCCAAGGTACCCATGGATGTGATTTTTTGTCAGAACCTGCTGGTATATTTTCGCCGCTGGTTGCGCCGCGACATTCTCAACGCCTTCGCCGAGCGTCTCAAGCCGGGCGGTGTTTTGATTATCGGGCTGGGCGAAGCGGTAGAGTGGGAACACCCCAAATTGCGGCGCGTGATGGGCACAGAAGTACAGGCCTACATTCGCGACGAGCGACAAGAATAATGAGGAAGACTTCGCATGTCAGACAGTCGTAATTTTGCTGCCCTTGACTGGGTTGTACACGAGATTGTCGAGACTCTCAGGCAAGCGCGCGAGGCGCTCGAAGCCTATGTGGGAGACCCCAAAGACGAGGCTCGCTTACGGTTCTGTCTGACGCACATTCATCAAGTGCACGGCAGCCTGCAAATGGTGGAGTTTTACGGTGCTGCCATGATGGCCGAAGAGATGGAGAGTCTGACTCAAGCTATGCTTGAGGGACGAGTGGCGAGCAGCGAAGAAGCGCAGGAAGTATTGATGCGCGCGATTCTGCAATTCCCCATCTACTTGGAAAAGGTCAAATCAACCCGCCGCGACAATCCTTTGATGGTGCTGCCGCTATTGAATGATTTGCGCACTGTTAGAGGCGAAAGCCTGCTCACCGAAACCAATCTGTTTAGCCCATATTTGGCGCCCGCCCATGAAGTGAGCGGCGCCCGCTTGGCCATTCTGCAGAACAAGCAGCAGTTCCAGGACGCAGTGCGCAAGTTACGCCAGATGTACCAGTACGCCGCGGCGGGATTCATTCGTGGGGTAAATACCGATGACAACCTCGCCTATTTGAAAAAAGTATTCGCCCGCCTGTACAAGCTTACCAGCGGCACCGCGCGCCAGCCTCTGTGGCAGATCTGTTTGGCCTTGGCGGAAGCGTTGGAGATCGATGCTATTGAATCCAGCGTTTCGATCAAGAATCTGTTGCGCCAGCTGGATAAAGAATTGAAGGTTCTTTTGGTTCACGGCACCAAGGCCTTGGACAGCTTTGCCGACGACGAGCTGGTGAAAAACCTCCTCTACTATGTGGCGCGCTCTGGAAAACACGCGCCCGGATTCGCTTCCGATTCGGCACTCCAGCAGGTTTACGAACTTTACGAACTCGATCGCGCCCTGCCCGAAGGCAAAGAGTCTGGCGAAGAGAGCCGCGATATGCTTTCGGCACCGGACGCAGAGGCCATGCGTTCTGTGGTTACGGCGCTTAAAGCCGAACTGGACATCGTTAAGCAGGCACTGGATGTTTCCCTCGCGGGTGGCGATCGACAGCAGAATCTCGCTGAAGCCTTGCCGGTAATCAAGCGCGTGGCCGACACTATGGCGGTGCTTGGAATCGGAGACTTGCGCAAGCAGGTGCTGGAGCAGGGCGCAGCGCTTGAGTTAGTAGTCAATTCCAACAGCGACTTGAGCGATGACGAACTCATGTCGGTTGCCGGAAAAGTTCTGGACATCGAAAGTCGTCTCGATAGTCTGGCCGCCGGAACCGGCAAGGAAGACGACAGCGATGCCCAGCGCCCCGATCTGAATTTGAGTCAGGCTCAAGAGTCGGTGTTGCGCGAGTCGCGCAGCGGCCTGGAGCAGGCCAAAGACGCCATCATCGAATACATTGCCTCCCAGTGGGACAAAGCGCACCTGCAACAGGTCCCCGCGACCTTGAGAGCCATTCGTGGAGGTTTAGAAATTATTCCAATGGCGCGGCCGGCTCGCATCATCGGGGCTTGCGCGCGCTATGTCGAAGAACAACTCTTAGGCCAGGAGAGCTCGCCGGAGTGGTCCAAACTCGACACTTTGGCGGACGCCATTACCAGCGTTGAATACTATCTCGAGCGATTCAACAGCGAGCGTGCGGAAGACAACGATTTGCTATTGGGCGTGGCCGAGGACAGTGTCGCTCAGCTGGGTTATGCGGTTGCCAAGTCCAGCCCCGCCGCCAGCATAGTGAGTGGGACCCAAGCCGAGCTCAACTCGGCGACGGATGAAGTTGACGATCCGGATGCAGCGGCGCTCGCGCAAGCCTATGAGTCGGCATTGTCTGAGCCAGAGGAAGATATTCAGGAAGAGCTGCCTGAGACTGCTCCAGAAGTGGAAGAAACCGAGGAAATTGATTACTCGGTAGACGCGCTGGCCGCCGAAATCGCTGCCGCCGATGCCCAGGAGACCGAACAGGAGCTTGAAGCTGCGCCCTCCTTTGAGAGTCAAACAGCGGAAACCGAAAGCTCCCAAGCCGCTGAAGCTTCTGCCTCTTCCGAGGACGATAGCGATGACGAGTTTGATGAGGAAATTCTTGAGATTTTTATCGAAGAAGCGGGTGAAGTCAGCGAAACCATTGCCGAGTACTTCCCGCGCTGGGCTCAAGATTTCGACGACCAGGAATCGCTTACCGAATTCAGACGCGCCTTTCACACCCTAAAAGGCAGTGGTCGTATGGTGGGCGCCCAGGATATTGGTGAGCTCGCCTGGTCGATTGAGAATATGCTCAATCGAATCATCGATAACAGCATCAAACCAAGCGACGCCGTAGTTGCAATAATCGAAAAGGTTCGGCTGATACTGCCGGACATGATCGAGGCCTTCCGCACCCGCCAAGGCAATCCTCATCCGCAGTTGACCCAAGCCTACGCCGAGCAGGCCGGCGCGCTTGCCAAAGGTGAAACACCTGCGGATCTGGATGCGCTGGTGTCGCAGTATCAGCCCGCTTCGGTCGAGGCGCAAAGTCCGACGGGAGAGGAGGAAGAGGACGAAGCCGACGGACAGCTGTGGGAAATTTTCGGTATAGAGGCATTGACTCACTTGCAAGTGGTCGAGCAATACATACAGGAAATGGAAAGCGAAGCCCCTTTGTTTACCCCGCCCAGCGATGCCACTCAGCGGGCTTTGCACACCCTCAAGGGAAGTGCTCATATGGCGGAAATCACGCCTATCGCAGAGCTGGTCTCGCCGCTGGAGCGGTTCGTCAAGGAGCTGCGCACCTACCAGATCAATATCGACGAGGACATACTGCAGCTGCTGCGCGACGCGGTGGATTACACCACTATCGCGCTCGCTAACATCGAGCAGGGTAAGCCGGTGGAAATTCCGCGCCTGCAGCAGTTCGTCGCGCGCGTAAATGAATTGAGGGAAATTTTCGTCGCGCCCCTGGCGCGTCAGCAAGAAGCCGAGGCCAAGGGGCAGGAGGCGGTTGATCCAGAGCTGCTGGCCATTTTTATGGCCGAGGATATGAACCTGCTGCTGGACGCCGACAAAACCATTGATGAATGGCGCACTCACCCCGAGCAGCTGGATGAACTCAAGCCGTTGCAGGACGAGTTGGCGACGCTTACCAGCGGCGCACGGCGGGCCAACCAGCCTTTTATGGCGCAGTTGGGAGATCAGCTGTATCGAGTCTACGAGGCGTTGATGCAGGGGCGTTTAGCCTGCAGCGATGACTTGTGTGAGACCCTCAAGTCCGCCCACATGGCACTGCTGGATCTCGTGGATGCGGTGGCGGTGGGACAGAATTTGGAGCCGGTGCCGGAAGAAATCGGCAAGGCTTTGAACGCTTTGCTGGCACAGGCGGATTCGGCGGATACACTGGAAGCCGAAGCCGAAGCCGAAGCCGAAGCCGAAGCCGAAGCCGAAGCCGAAGCCG
>CAZKCY010000185.1:0-5534 GCA_964551155.1 uncultured Marinimicrobium sp.
CTTGAGTGTGGGCGTGATCCGGTAGCTCCTCTTCCTCCCGGTACTGGTTCTTCCTGCGCGGAGGCGAATCTTGCGGCAGGGCGCCCTCCTGAACCGCGTCCTCGATCTGTCGGCGGGTACTTTCGAGGCTGCGCATGACTTCTTCGTTATGAAGTTGTCGACGAATGTCGTCCGCGCCTATTTGCTTTTCGAACTCGCTGCGGGTTTCGCGCAAGCTGCGTTTCAGCCTGCCGATCCAAAGACCTATGGCCCGAACAGTTTCGGGTAGTCGCTCGGGGCCAATTACTACCAGGCCTACGATTGCGATCACAAGAAGTTCAAAAAAGCCGATATCGAACACCAGAGCACCTTCGCTGTTTGGGAGTCACCGCGCCGGTTCTAAGCCGGCCTTTTGCCGACCAAAGCTGGACCGGCTACTCAGTGTTGAGCCTTCTTTTCCTTGTCGGTCTGGTCGGCGTTGCTTTTGGTGCTGGAGTCTTTATCGGTTTTGTCCTCGACATTTCTGGCGTTGTCAGTGTCGGATTTGGCCTCGGTTTCCTCTGATTTGCTCGCCTCGTCATCGCTGACCGACTTTTTAAAGCCCTTGATGGCACTACCTAGGTCAGTGCCGATGTTGCGCAGCCGCTTGGTGCCAAACAGCATGATCACTATGACCAGAATTATGACCAGCTGCCAAATGCCAATACCGCTGATACCCATGGTGTTTCCTCGCTGTCTAAAATTTAATTAGAGTTAAAAAACCGCTGTTATTTGCGCGACGCTTTTTCAATATGACCGGAGACGTTGAAGCGGCGTGCTAATTCATTCAGTACCGATTCTGAACTCTCGCCCAAATGCGAGAGCATAACCAGGCTGTGAAACCAGAGATCGGCGGTCTCGCTGATCAACTGTTGATTGTTGCCGCTGGTCTGGGCGTCTTTGGCGGCAAGAATGGTTTCAGTGCACTCTTCGCCGAGCTTCTCAAGAATCTTGTTCAAACCTTTTTGATGCAGGCTGGCGACATAGGAGTCGCTCGCCGAGGCGCTATTCTTGCGCGCTTCGAGCACCAGGGTCAATTCATTCAAAATTTGCTGTTGGTCCATAGTCTTGGGGCCTGCGGAAAATCAGTAAAACTCTTTTGGATCTTTGATCACCGGATCGGCACTGCGCCATTGGTCGGTTTCGGCAACCCGATAAAAACAGGATTCACGCCCGGTATGACAGGCGATGCCACCGAGCTGTTCCACTTGCAATAAAATAGCGTCGCCATCGCAATCCAGGCGCACTTCCTTCAGCTTTTGCACATGGCCGGAAGACTCACCTTTGCGCCACAGCTGGGCGCGGGAGCGGGACCAGTAGATGGCACGGTTTTCTTGCAGCGTCAAAGCCAGGGCTTCTCGATTCATCCAGGCCAGCATTAAAACCCGGCCGCTTTGGGTGTCCTGGGCGATAGCGGGAGCCAGTCCCTTGTCGTCCCATTTGACGCTATCGAGTAGTTCGTTGGCGGTCATATCAAGCTCTATCTTCTTTTCTACCGGCGCTCGTGTAGCTGGAGGGCCTGGAGTTTTTGGTCAGCGCCAGTTCTGCCTTAGCGACATTGGCACGCAGGTGCTCTGGATTCAAAGTGCCTACCACCACACTGCCGACTGCCGGCTGGGCAAACAGAAAATCCAAGCTGGCCTGTACCGGGTCTGGCTCTTGTTGGTTCAAATGCCCGCTGGCCAGTGCCTTTTTAATCAGCACGCCGGTGCCGGCTGCATGGCAGGCGTCGAGCACAGGAAGCTGACTGGTATCCCAGGGGTTGCAGGCCACCATTAGGGCATCGGCATCTTGCGCCAGTTGCAGGCCGCCGTCCAGTGTTTTGGTGGACATACCATAAGCCCGTAGCAAGCCTTGGCGCTTGAGCTCGGCCAAAGTGTCCAAGGCGTCATAGCGCTCGGCGATTAGAGCGTCGCTGCCATCGGAGTGTATCAGTACCAGATCCAGGTAGTCACTGCGCAGCCGGCGTAAACTGCGCTCAACACTGGCGCGGATATGCGCTGGGGTAAAATCGAAGCGCGAGCGGCCCGCTTCGAATTCTTCGCCCACTTTGGTGCTCAGTACCCAGTGTTGACGTTGTCCCTGCAGCAGTTGCCCGAGCCGCTCTTCGCTAGAGCCGTAGGCAGGAGCGGTATCGAGCAGATTGACCCCTAACTCACGCGCGACATCCAGCAGCCGGCGAACGGTTTTGTCATCGGGCAGCTCAAATGCCGAGGGATAGTGCACGGCTTGGTTGCGCCCGAGCTTGACGGTGCCCAAGCCCAGCGGGCTGACCCGCAAACCGGTATTGCCCAAGGCTCGCAAAGTCACGCTGGTCACGGCTGCGACTCTCTAAAGGCCTGCTCCCAAGGCGGTGGCGCTATGGCTGGCGCGCCCAAGCGTTCCGCCAGCAGTTGGGAGTGCTTGGTTCCGGAAGCCTCTAAACCGGCCCGCTGCAAACCTTGCATGACCATATCGGCCAAATGCGGTGCCAGGGTCAGTTTGGTAGGCCAGGCGACCTGCAGGTTTTGAGTCTTGGGGACGGCGATAAGGCTGGGGCCATCGGGCCGATTTAAATTGGGTTGCCGCGCTTCGGCCCGCTCGACCGTGAGGCAAGCCCAGCGGGCCTGCGTCAAATCCACCCAAGGCAGCAATTCAGCCAATTCTGCCTGGGCGTAACTTATCAAGGCCGAAGGGGAGAGCTCGGCGCCTATTTCAGCCAACTTGCCGCCCAGATACCAAACCTGCTCGCCGTCCGCCATGGGATGGCTCGAAATCGTAAGACGTGGGCTGGTTCCCATGCCTAAGCAATGTCCATAAAAAGGCTGGGGGTGAGCATGCTTGACCATGACCTGTTGCAGCGGGCGGATCTGCATGCGGGGCTCGGTCAGGTTCAATTGCGCCAAGAGGGCGGCATTGCCTCGGCCCGAGGCCAGAATCACCTTTGGGGCCAAAACCTCCAGTGGGCCATCCGAGGTTTCCAGCATAATACTCACTTGGCCCTGGTCGTTGCGGGCCAATCGGGTGCTGGACAAATCAACTTTTGCCAAATGGCGCCGAGCCTTGTCAGCAAGGTTCGCGACCAGGCTGGGGAGGTCTAACACTAAATCATCGAGTTGATAGACCTTGCCAGTGAAACGGGGGTTTTTGAGCAGTTCCGGGTAGTGTCGCTGGCTCAGGGCGCTGACTCTGCCCTGTAAGGCGCGACTGGCGAGCATTGCCTGCAGGTTCGAGGCTATGCCACCGCTGGACCAAAGATAGAATTTGTCGCTCAGCAGTCGAGTTTGGCGCAAATCCAGCTCGCCTTCACCGGCCAAAGCGGCGCGCCAGCGGCTCGGCATGTCAGCCAGAATGGCCGAAGCCCCGCTCAGTTGACCGCTGAGACTGTATTTTATCCCGCCGTGAATCATTCCCTGAGAGGCGATGCTCTGAATTCCCCCCAAGGCGCGGGATTCGAGCAGCGCCGCGTCATAGCCGGCGTCTAGGAGTCGGTTTATTAGCCAGAGACCGGCGATACCCCCGCCGATAACGGCGACGTCGAGCTGAATCTGGCGGCTGGAATGGGGCATGGAGTCTCTACAACTTAGTTTAAGAGCCAGTATTGTAACGCGGATCCTTGCCTAAAGCTGCCGAGCTCTGCCGTTGACGGGCGGGAATGTTATGCTGTGCACCGGTTTGACGACGGAACACGGGCATGCGTTTTTTTTATACTTTGATGTTTTATCTGGCCGTACCGCTGGTGTTGCTGCGCCTGCTTTGGCACTCCCTGCGATCCCCGAACTACGCCAACCGGTGGAGCGAGCGCTTTGGCTGGTTTGCGTCCGTGAAGACAGAAAAAACTCTGATTTGGTTGCACACTGTTTCAGTGGGCGAGTTTCTCGCGGCGCTGCCGTTGATTCGCAGTTTGCTCCAAGAGCCCAATCTCGAGCTGCTGATTACCACCACCACGCCCACAGGCTCCGAGCGGGTGCGTGCCATGCTTGGTGATCGGGTTCGCCACGTCTATGCGCCTTTTGATTTGCCGGATTGTTTGGGACGGTTTTTGCGTCGCACTCAGCCGCGCCTCCTGTTGATAATGGAAACCGAGCTCTGGCCCAACACCGTTGCCGCTTGCGCCCGACGTGAAATACCGGTGGTATTGATCAACGGCCGTTTATCCGCGGGCTCTGCGCGCGGCTACCGGCGTGTCGAGGCTTTGGTGCGGCCTATGCTCAGTCGCTTGAGCGATGCGGGGGTGCAGAGCCGCGCCGACGCCGAACGCTTTCAAGAGTTGGGCCTGAAGCCGGCGGCGACGCATGTCACTGGCAACATCAAATTTGATTTGACCCTTGAGGAAGGCCTGCGGCGCGAAGCCGAGCGCCTGCGCGAACTTTGGACTTTGGGCGGCAAGCGCCCAGTCTGGATTGCCGCCAGCACTCACCCCGGAGAGGATGAGGTGATTCTTGATGCCGCTAATCATCTGGGGCAAGTTACCGAGCTTAAACCCTTGCTGGTATTGGTACCGCGGCATCCGGAGCGTTTCGAGACGGTGGCCGCTTTGTGTCAAAATCGGGGCTTCAATCTCGCCCTGCGTTCCCGCAACCAGAATCCGGATGCCGACACTCAGGTATTGCTGGGCGATACCATGGGGGAATTGCTGTTGTTTTTTGGCGCCAGCGATGTCGCTTTCGTGGGCGGCAGCCTGGTGGCTAACGGTGGCCATAATTTAGTAGAGCCTGCCGCCTGGGGGCTGCCGCTGCTGAGCGGCCCAAGCCAGTTCAATTTTGTCGAAGTCTCGAATTTGTTGATCGAAGCCGGCGCGCTCGAATTGGTCGAAGACGCAGAGCAACTGGCTAGGGCGCTGAGGCGCTTGTTCGAAGACCAAGACTTGGCCCGCAAGCAGGGTCAAGCGGCGCTGGAGGTGTCCGAGAACAATCGCGGTGCCTTGGAAAAGACCTTGGAGCTGGTGCGCCGCTACTGTTAATCAATCTTCGCCCCAGCGGGGCATCAGGTCCTGTTCGATACCCAGCTGATCGAGAATTCGCGCGACGATAAAATCCACCAGCTGCTCGACGCTGGTTGGCTGCATATAAAAGCCGGGGCTGGCGGGAATAATGACCGCCCCCAGCTGGGTCAGCTTGAGCATATTTTCCAGGTGGATGGCCGAGTAGGGGGCTTCTCTAGGCACCATAATTAGCTGGCGACGCTCTTTCAGCGCCACATCGGCGGCGCGCTCGATCAAATTGTTGCTGGCGCCGTGGGCCACTGCCGATAGGCAGCCGCCGCTGGCGGGGCAAATCACCATGGAACTGGGCGAGCTGGAGCCCGAGGCCACCGGCGAGAACCAATCTTCTTTGCTAAACAACAACAGTTGATCGTCGTCGGCGCCGTAGCGCTGCGCGAGCAGCAGGCGCTGATCTTCGATATTGTCGGGCAATTCCAGGTTGGTCTCGGTGCGAATCACCACTTGGGCGGCGCTGGAGAGCAGCAGGTAGACCCGACAGTCGGCGGCCAGTAGACATTGCAGCAGACGCAGGCCGTACTGGGCACCGGAAGCG
>CAZKCY010000186.1:0-5499 GCA_964551155.1 uncultured Marinimicrobium sp.
GATTTACCTTGCGCCACGAAGTGCCATAGGGTCAGTAGGGTTTGGGGAGCTTTCTTCAGGAGCGTGCGCAGCAGGGATGCTGCGCTCGAGCCCACATGGACGTGTTCACGGCGTCTCCTGGGGGAAGCTCGCCAAAGCCTGCCCCATCAATCGAAAGAAGCTCCCCAACAACCACTTTTTCTTTTTTACTGTTAGGGATTTATCTTCGAACAAAAAAGCCATCATCCCGTCTACCGAAATTCTTCTCATACCAAAGCCGCGAGATACGCCAGCCAACCGGGTTGATTTTGGATGTGCTTGCGCTCGCGAAAACTGCCATCCGCCACATCCCAATAAATATGGACTTTCGAAAAACCGGCCTCGTCCAACAGCTCGCGAATTTCCACCATCGACCATTGGCGCCAGACATAGGTGAAAGCCTTATTCATCTTAGAGCCGTCTTTAAAGTGAAAATGAATGTAATTAACGGCTTCATTGGTGCGCGGGTCGAAACTGTTCTGATCCCAGACATAGGTGAAGCCACCTTCAATAGGGCGCTTCTCCTGCATAATTTCCTGGGCTTCCCAGCCGCCGTACATATCGAGAAAGAAGATGCCATCTTTAACCAGGGATTTACGCACCGCCTTGAAGTAACGCAGCATTTCCGGCCGGCTGTTAAAAATCCAGTAACTAAAATTCATAGCGTTGACCAAGTCGAACTTGCGCTGCGTTACCTTGCGCACATCCTGCTGCTTCAGCGTCACCCGGTTACCCGGCTCATCGAGCGGCGCCAGGTTGTGCTCTATGCCCCACTGCAACACCTCCGGATCGATATCGACTCCAGTGGCAGTGCGATCTTTATGGCTATCCACCCAAGTTGCGCTCAGAAGCGCAGTACCACAGAAGTCCTCGCGCATCGAAAGCGGTTTTCGTTTTCTCAACTTCTTGAAAGTGCGATCAAAGAACTCCACCTCGAAATCCGGGGCTTGCACGCTGCGCTGATACAAATCGTGGCGATCGGAGTTTTTGGCGGTAAAACGGGGCTTGGACTTCTTTTTGGGCAAAACCAACCTCCTGGTTGAATAGTCATTGTCAGAGCTGGGGCAGATTCGTAGGGGGGAGCAAATTTTTCGACTAGGGTCGGCGTTCCAATCAAGCCGAAACCTCTTTTGACATGGTAACAGCTCACTGCAGGTCCGCCACAAAAAGTGGTAAAGTGTGCCCTATGACCTCGTCTCTGATTCCGGAAAAACCCCTGCTGGTTTCCCCTTCTCTGGCTGCCACCATCGGCCTGGAGGAAGCCAGCATGCTGTCGCTGCTCAACGAGGTATCCCTCTATCGGCCAGCGATCAATTCCGGCGGCCACGCCTGGCTTGAGCTGGACGAGACTATAGTCAGTCGCCTTATGCCCTTTTGGAACGATTACGATATTCAGCGCATCAGCAAAAGCCTGCGCGACAAAGGCATCATACTGCTGGACTCAGCCCCTTACCGGGAGAGCCGCCGCCTTAAGCTGGCGTTCAACGAGTCCCGGCCAGCGATGCGGCAATCGCGCACGCCCTCCGCCGAGTCCCGTCCGGTGAGCCCACCACCCCCAATTAGCGGCGCCAACCGAATAGCGCCCAACTGGCAGCCCGATACCGAGCTGATGCGCCACATCGCTCAACACAATATTCCCGACTATTTCGTGCGCCAGCAATTACCCGAATTTATCGCCTACTGGCGCGAGCGAGGTGAGGCCCAACATTCCTGGGGCGCCAAGTTCCTCAAACATCTGTTGCGCCAGTGGCGTGCCCAGGAAAGCGACCAATTCCGGCGCGACCAGGAGGCCCCCATGCACTCCGGTTGGCGCCCGAGTCAGGACGCTCTCGAAGTATTGGTCAAGCACGCCAATATCAGCCTGGCGTTCATTGAAGATGCGATTCCGGAGTTTGTGCTCTACTGGCAGGAGCGCGGCGATGCGACCCGCACCTGGAACAGCAAATTCATCCAACACGTCAAACGCCAGTGGCTGCGTTATAATTCCGCTCTGGAGCACGATACCGAGCCGCGCCGGATACCCGAGACCTGGCAGCCCAGCCAGGACGTCTACGACGTATTAAAACTGGCAAATATTGACCTGAACTTTGCCAAACGCCAGGTGCCCGAGTTCGTACTCTACTGGCGCGACAGCAATCAGATACACAGCTCCTGGAACACCAAGTTTCTTCAACATGTGAAATTTCACTGGGCCCGACAGCACGCTCTGACCACGACCAACCCGCAACAGGCAGGCCAAGATGCAGGACAGCAAAACACTCATCCCGGAAGTCGCACAAGAGATCGCAGCCTCGTCCAGGACCTCACCGACCGCAGCTGGGCCCGCTGAGTCTTCGCGTCCCAGACCCACTGACGACCACATAGACGCTCTCAACGAGGTCTTTGCGCTGTTTCGGATCAATTACCACAATCAGTATTACAAGGCCTACAGCGACACTCAGGTTTTGAACCAGATCAAAAAGCTCTGGCTGGAGAGCCTGACTCAGTTCTCCCCCGAGGGCATCCGCCAAGGCGCGCGCCGGGTCATCGAAACCTCGGAATACTTACCCACACTCAACCGCATGATTCGCGCCTGTCAGGGCGACCCGGCCAGCTACGGCCTGCCCGATGCCCACAGTGCCTATGTGGAAGCCTGCCGGGCGCCCAGCCCCAAGGCCGCGCAGCGCTGGAGCCATCCGGCGGTTTATCATGCCGGCGCAGCGAGCGACTGGTTCTTTCTGGTCAGCAGCCCCGAAAAAGTGGCTTTTCCGGTATTCGAGCGCCATTATAAACGCCTGTGCGAACAGGTGATGGCCGGCGAAACCCTGCCCAAGCCCCAGGTTCCCGCGCTGCCTGAACATACCGAAACACCGCTTTCCAAAGAGGAAAATCATCAACGCCTGGAGGCACTGCGGCGCGAGCTAGACTTATAGCCTGAGAATTTGCTCAGTCGTTATAGATCCCAACAACTTTACTTCTGACATAAAAACTAGGTAAGTCTATGAATCAAAGCCTATCGAAATGGATCCTCGCGCTAGCGCTGACGCTCTTCCCGCTCGGCTGCCTGGTGCTGACTTTTCTGCTGATCAATTCTCAGCCTCAAATCGATGAGGAAGAAGTTACCACTGTGCCGCGCCCCGCGCGCATCAGCCAACTACCGGAACTCGCCGAAATCAGCCACATTCCCGAGCGCAAAAAAGTCTTTATTGAATTGCTGGTCCCAATGATCGAATGGCGCAACAGCCTGCTGTTGGGCTGGCGGGAAGAAGTACAGGAGATGGAGGCCAGTCTAGAGCGGGGCGAGGCCCTGACCCGAGTGCAGCGCGAACGCCTGGATATGCTCAGAGAGCGCTTTAAAGTCACCGAGGAGAACTACCCCACCGACGAAGAGGCTCTGGATATACTGAAGCTGCGGGTAGATATTATCCCCAAAGGCATGGCACTGGCCCAGGCGGCGGCCGAATCAGGCTGGGGCACCTCGCGTTTTGCGGTCCAGGCCAATAACCTTTTTGGCCAATGGTGCTACCGAAAGGGCTGCGGCCTGGTGCCGAGTAACCGGCGCGAAGGCGCCAAACATGAGGTGCAGAAGTTTGCCACGATCAACGATGCCGTCGATGCCTATTACCGCAATATCAACACCCATCGCGCCTATCGAGAACTGCGCCAGAAACGCGCCCAGCTACGCCAGCAAGATTTGCCGATCACCGGGGAAGTCCTGGTAGGCGAATTGTTGCGCTATTCCAGCCGGGGTGAAGCTTACGTGGAAGAGCTACGCGAACTGATCAGCTACAACGATCTGGCCAATGCTGAAATCTTTGAAGAAGATCTTGAGGAATCGTCGCCCTAATCCTCATGCACCCAGTTTCCGTCCTTGTCGGTCACCAGCCACTGCTGGGAGTACCAGAAAAAACGTCCTTTCTGGCCACTGGCGGCGGTGCAGTTGTAGCGCGTCCGACCGGGATTGAGGCCTTTGGAGGCTTGGGTAAACAGTTGCTCGTCTTGGGACCAGGTTTCTATTGCACCCTGGCCTGAGGCGAAGCAGTTGATTGCTGACAATAAACGCTCCTCGCTCACATTCAAAGCCAGCACCGGGCGCTGCCCCTGCTCTACCACCACTTCCTCCAAAGTTTGATCGCAGTCGCGATCAGCGCACAATTTTGTGCTGCTCAATGGCATGGGCAGTGTGTGTATCTTGAGCCCAAAGTCCTCCGGATCACCAAACGGACCGCCAAATGGAAAGCGTGGCAGCGCGAGCAGATCACTGTAGCTTGCTAGCGGCCCTGACTGCTGACCAAAGGCTACATAGCCCAGATCTTCCAAGAGTTCTTTTACCCGATTGTTGTATTCACCGTAGGGGTAAGCCACCATTTTATGGTTTTGCCCAGTTTCCTCTTTGATGCGCTTTTCGGCTTGTTCCACTTCCCGGGTAATGCGGGCCTGCCATTCTTTAAGAGTTTCGTCTTCTCTCAGGCGCTGCAAGTGGTTGTGATCAGTCGTATGGTTGGCAATGCTGGCGCCATGCTCAGCCATTTCGCGCAGCTCCTGCCAACTGCTGAACCCGCCAACGCCCTGATCCAACGGCCGGGTATTCACAAACACCGTAAAGGGCCAGTCGCGCTTTTTAAGCATGGGAAAGGCGACCTCGTAAACCGAGTCGTACGCATCATCGAAGGTGATGGCGGCGGTTTTATCGGGTAGCGGCTCGCCGCGCTTGAGCTTCTCCACCAGTTCTGGCAGCGGCATTATGTCGAAGTCATGCGCCTCCAGAAGCTCCAGGTGCTGACGGAATAGCTCAGGAGTAACGCTGGTGGCTTTGGGCGTGGTATCGCTGACGTGGTGATACTGCAGCACCACCGCCGCCTGAACCCAGCTGGTCAGCGACAGCGCCAACAAGCTGAAAATGACTTTCGCGCGTAAAAAAACCATCAGCTTCTCCTATTCAATGCAATTTCAGGTCGACGTTCCCAGTTTGTCGGCCTCATGTATCGAGAAATTTTAACCCTACGCCCTGGGGCTCTACCCGCACCACTTCCATTTGCAGTATGGGCGCGGCCTCCATCAGTCCCTGGACCTGGCCGGTAACTACCGAACCCACTGGAGGCACCTGGTCAGGGTCTAGAATCACAAAGACTCCGCCATCAGAAACGTCCCGGGTTTTGACCTCCAAGTCCCCCAGAGTTTCGTGACTAATGCGAATTCGGCACATCATGGGGGTACGTATATGTTCACGCTTGTCGCTCATAGGCTGATTCCGTGTTTTTTTATTTTGTTGGTCACAACTACTTTTCCACCACTTCGGCGCTATCCACCTTCTGAAAGCCGCGCGGCAACTTGTTGCCTCGCCGGCCCCGTTCGCCCCGATAGTGATCGAGATCCGCGGCCTTTAACGTCAAATGACGCTTGCCCGAGTATAGCGTCAAAGACTGTCCCTCGCTCAATACACAAACTGAGAGTACATACTCGTCGCGAGACTGAACCCGAGCCGAGGGAATGTTCATGATT
>CAZKCY010000187.1:0-5492 GCA_964551155.1 uncultured Marinimicrobium sp.
CCCAAGGCCTTACCGCCTTTGTGGGCGTGGAAGTGGAAGACGGCTGGCGGGCCGTTCAGCGGGAATGGCTGGTGACTCTCGCTCCCGGCGAGGTCAAGCTGCTGACCCGACTGGACGCCCAGATTCTGGAGCAGAGCCGCTTGCCGGAACTGGGGCTGGAGATAGTGCGCTTCAGAGTGTCCGAGGCGCTCGACTCCCGCGCCGCCCTGAGCCGGGTTTTGCCCTCGGATCTGTCGGCCAGACTGGATCGCAATCACATCTACAGTCCGCAGGCCGACACCATCGAACCACCGGAACCGGCCTCTCCGCCCTCCGAAGCCCTGTGCCCACAGGCCCTGAACATCGGCATGGTGGATACCGCCATCGCCGCCGATCACCTAGGCCTTGCCCATGCCCAAATAGCCGAGCGGAATTTTTTACCGGCCCAGCTAAGTGCCGAGGGTACTTCGGGGCCGCCCCGCGCCCACGGCACAGCGGTAGCCGGGCTACTGGTGGGGAGCATTGACAACCATCCGGCGCGTCTGCCCGGCGCGACCCTGTACAACGCCTCGGTATTTTACAGCCGCAACCAGTACGCCCAGGGCGCCACTATGGCGCATTTGGTAAAAGGCTTGAACTGGCTGCTGGAGGAAGACGTTGGCGTGATTAATATGAGCCTCACAGGCCCCGACAACCGCATTCTCGCGCTCGCTATAGCGCGGCTTGCCGAACGGGGTGTAGTGGTAGTGGCGGCGGCCGGGAATGAAGGTCCGGCGGCTCCGCCGCTCTATCCGGCCGCTTATCCCGAGGTGGTTGCAGTCACTGCGGTGGATAGCGAACACCGGATTTATCGCTGGGCAAACCGCGGAGAACATATCGACTTTGCCGCGCCTGGGGTCTCAGTGCTCACCACCCGAAGCGGTGGCGGCTTCGGCCGGGAGAGCGGTACTTCCATGGCCGCGCCAGTGGTCACCGCTCATCTGGCCTGTGCCCTGGCCAATGAGGCCGGTTCCGCCGATCATCTGATTCGGCACCTGGCGAGCCAGGCTGAGGATTTGGGAGAGACAGGCCATGACCCGGTCTTCGGTCACGGCCTGCTGTACTGAAAAATTCTAACGCGGGACGCGGCATCAAAACTCGGCGCTCAAGAGTACCGAGGCGCCGGTCTCATGATAATCCGCCGCTTCCAGGTTGGAATTGTAGTCGCCGTATTCGATCTTGGTCTCCAGCGTCAACAGCTCGGTCAGCCCAAGAGACCAGCTGGCATCCACAACCTGACTTCGATCCCGCCGGGAAGTGCCCAGCACCGGCGTCTCATAGTCATAGTCCCGATCCAGATAGCGCCACCCCAGCTGCACACGGCTCGCGCGCCCCAGCATCTCGCCTTTGTGAGAGTAGCGGGCGCGCAGCTTCAGAGCCCGATTGTCAAACTCCGAGGCCCGGGCGTCTTCGCTCTCACCGGCCAGACCCACAGACCAAAAGCTGCGGGCATCATTGATAAAATAATAGGCGTCCAGCGACAGCCCGCCACCCTCGGAGTCGCGCTCGGTGTTGCTCTCGAAACTTTTGCTGGTGCGGCTTGCCGCGCCGCGCAAATAAACGCCGTTGCTGTACAGCTTGCCGGCGTAAAGGCTGGTCTGGGACAAGTCCAGAAACGGCTCCGAAGCCAGCACGGCACGGGCGAAGTGATGGCTGAGGCCCACCGTCATACCCGCAAGCTCCAGGCCGGCGTCCAGGGCCAGAGTGTGCAGATCCTGATCGAACTGACTGTGTTGGCGATAGTTGCGTCCGGCGTAACTGTAGCTGCCTTTCAAGGTGAGGCGCTCGGAAGGGTACAGCTTTGCGCCCAGCCGGCCGTTTAAGAGCGCGGCCCAATCACCGCTGCGGGAAGTCCGATCCAGTTCCACCACCGTGAGCGTGGAATCGTATTCGGCACCGGCCTGGATCTCGACCTCGAAGTCAGCGGGTTTGTTCTGGGCCAGGGTTGCGGAGCTGATCGCAACCGCCATCAGGCTAAGTGCAAATCGTGGGAAGAATTTCATAGTATTCGCTCCTGAAAAGCCATGGGGCGGGCTAGTGCCCGCCCCATGATGTTGGTGAAAGAACTAAGGGATAGAGGTGGCTACTGAAGCAGGTCGCTTTCAATGGCCTGGTTGACGGAGGCTTCGGTCGCGGCGCGCACTTCGCCGGCTATCTGATCGGCGACAGTGGCATCCAGCTGCTGAGCGACTTCGGCGTCCACGGCGGTCTCAGTCGCAGCATTCACCGCGTCGGTTACCCCGCTGTTTACCGCCTCTGTCACATCGCTGCGCACAGCTTCAGTCATATCGCTGTTCACCGTTTCGGTAACATTACCGTCTACCGTTTGGGAAACCTGCGAAGCCACATTGGCGCCGACATCGGCCGCAAGATTGGCGTTATCTAGCGCCGATGAAACCGCGGCGTTCACTTCCGCCTGAGCTTCAGCGGCCGCTTGGGCGCTCTGCTCAAGACCGGCTTCGGCCTGTTCAAGACCGTCGCTCATATGGCTGCTGATTTCTTCACCAGTTTGAACGGCTGCAGAGTAACCGGCATCGGCGCCAGCTTCGGCCTGGGTTTGAGTTTCGCTGCTGGTATCGAGCAGGGCCGCGGCTGTAGCTTGGCCCGCCTGCTCGGCGTCGCCCTTGACCAGGCTGATGCCCTGCCCGGCTTCGCTCGCCAGATCACCGGAGATTTTCTCGCCGGCATTGCCGCTACCGATAATTCCGCTTTCGTTCTGGGCCTTGCCTTCGGCGGTGGCTTCCCCGTTGGATGCTTGGGCTGAACCGGAGCTCTCCGAGCGGTTGCGTCCGTTTAGGCCAAGGTTTTGAGTTTGCACACTATCGCCACTGGTGCTGTCAGGGCTTGAGCTTGTTTGATCCCGCTCGGCAGATGAAGCATTGGTGGCGGATTGTTCGGGAGTCCGTACCTGTGCCTGAGCACTGGCCTCAACACTGGCTTGAGTCCGGGCTTCGGCACTGACTGACTGAGCGAAGCTCGGCAGAGCGATGATGGAAGTGATTACGATTGCGAGAGTTGATTTGTACATAGCTAAGTCCTCTTGGTTTGTGTTGCTTTCAACCAGTTAACGACTCAGCAGAAAATTTATTCCCTTCATGGCAATTTTTTTGCAAAAACATTAAAAAAGGCCAGATGAAAAAATTCATCTGGCCTTTTTATGGCTTGGTGTCTGTGTTTGCTTTTTGCGTTTAACTCAGTACCGGCACGCCTCGGGATCATCTTTAACAAAATAGGATTTGTAGTTTTCCGCCTCCTGGTCCATACAGCCTTCCAGATTCAACAGCTTCACCGAGCGGAACTCAGTCGGGCTGCTTTCGGCCTGAAGCGCAATGTAGCCGCTTTTGAGGGGGGTGCCATCGTCCAGTTGCATGCCGCTGTAGCGGATCACTTCTTCGCCTTCCACCCGGTGGATTGCCAGCTCGTTGCCGTGCACTTCCACTTCGACAGTTACCCACTGATCGCCGTGATAGGTCTCGCTGCTGGATTCGATAATGTGGTCTTCCCGCAATTCGCCGTCGACAACGGCGTGAGTCCCTGGAGTTACCAGATTGGCGGTAGCGCGAGGCGTGTGACCTTGGCCACCTAAGAGCTGAACCTCCATGCAGGCGGGAAAGGCCTGATTCAGACCCATTTCATAGGGCGACTGAGCATGATACATGATGCCATTGTTACGCCAGGCCCAGTCAGGCGCTTCCGGAACCTGCTCGCCCACAAAGCGGTATTCCACTTCAATGATGTAATGCGAAAAAGGTTGCTCATAGAAAATATGCCCGAAGCGGCCATCAAACTGCTCGTAGTTCTCGTAACTGGCGACCAGCTTGCCATCTTCCACGCGGAAGGTATCCAGGTGATTTTCTCCCGCCGGAAAGCCATTAATTTTTATAACCCACTGGTCGAGATTCTCACCATTAAACAAATCGACCCAGTCTTGCTGATCCGGGTCGGGAGTCGTGGCGGGCTCGGTGGCTTGCTGAGCGCAACCGGCGCTTAGGGTCAGAGCACCAAGTAAGGAAAGCAGTTTTATTCTGGATAGCGGCATGGCTCACTCTTTGATCGACTTTAATGACATCAGCTACCTTATTGATAAGTCATATAAATGTCCAGAACGCGGCCCTACCCCAAAATACTATCCTGCCGGTAGAGCTGCACCGCCTGAGCAAAGAAGAGCCCCGCCAGCCCCAGGGTGGTCAGGGCGCCGGGCAGCATGGCGGAAAGTGAGAAACCGACATCCATGAGCACCTGATCGGCCAGCAGGTATTGACCCAGAATGGGGATGGCGGCGGTGGTGCTCGTCAAATTCACATCCATAAACTGAACCACGAAAAAGGGTGCCATAGGCACCAGCATGGCGAAGCCGAGCTGGGTTTGAGCCTCCTTGATACTTTTCGAGAAGGCGGCAATGGCCATCAAAAAGCCGGTCAGCAACAAACAAAGCGGGAAGTTCAGCAGCAACAACTTGAGGAAAGTCACTACTCCGGGTACGTCAGCGTTGCCAAAAAACTCATCGGGGATAAATTGAACGGCAATGGCAACGCTGAGCATCGGCAGTAAAAAGGCAATGGTCACAAACACCAGTATCGCCAGGTACTTGCCCAGCGCCACCTGAAACCTGGAAACCGGAAGACTTAGCAGCGGCTCCAACGACAGGCGCTCGCGCTCGCCCGCGGTGGAGTCCACGGCTAGGTAAAAACCACCCATGGTCATCGACAGGATAATCAGAAACATGATCAGATTACCCAGCACGCCGGCCATCTGATCTTCCTGGGAGAGCTCGCTTTCGACGATATCCAGAGGCCGGAGCACTTGCTGATCGAAACCCCGAATCGCCATCCGCTGGGAAGCGATGCCCCGGCTGTAGCCATCCAGCTCGGCCCTGATGCGCCAATACATTCCCTGGGATTCACCCTCTTCGCGATTGTAGTGCAGGATCACGCGCGCGGGCCTGCCTTCGAGAAACTTCTCCCCGTAGGTTTCGGAAATTTCCAGCACCAGTTTTATCTCACCGTCGATCAACTGTTGCCGGTAATCTTCAGGCGCCGTTTTGGTGTCGACGTTTTGGCTGTAGAGGTGCTGAATAAGGTTGGGCGCCCGTTCCTCGCCCAGCACGTGAATTTCAACCGGGGTTTCGTAGTTCTGGGAGAACTGCTTGTTGGCGCCGTAAATCAGCGGACCCAGCAACAGCGCCGGCATCAGCAGCGCCCCGTAAGCCAGCGCGAAAAACATCGAGCGCTTGTCGCGCAGGTTATCGACAATTTCCTTGGCCGTTATAATCAGCGTCTTGCTCATTATGCATCCTCCAATGATTCGCCAATGGCCACTACGAAGGCGTCTTCAAAATCGCTCTGGCCGGTATCTTCGAGAATCTTGGCAACGCTGTTCTCTAGGATCACCCGGCCCTCGTTGATGATTGCCACCTTGTCACACAGCAGCGTCACGTCTTGCATGATATGGCTGGAGACAAAAATACAGTGGCC
>CAZKCY010000188.1:0-5474 GCA_964551155.1 uncultured Marinimicrobium sp.
TTTTGGTTGTTCATCCTGCTCGGTTTGATCGGATGGGCGCTGGCCCAGACTTTTGTGCCCTTTGCCGTTCGCGCGTTGACACTGTATCCAGCGGCGCCCGGATTGCAGCCCCGGCGGGTGTTCTTGGTTGCCGCCCTGCCCTGGCTGGTTCCTTTGGCGTTCATTCTGACTATGGCGCTGTTCGCGGCCGCCAAAGGTTTTGGCTGGGTGGCCGATCACTGTTTGGAGCACGCCCCACATCATCCGCACTTTTGTTTTGAGCATTTACCCGAAATGTTACTTGGCCATGGTCAGGCCCATGTATTCCTCACCGCAAGTCTGTTGGCGATCTTTGTTTTGCAAACCCTTCGCTACGGCTGGCGGCTCCGGCAGCAGTCAGTCAGCCTTAAGGCGCTGACCGCCCTATCCACGGGTAAAAGCTTGCTGCGCAGGCTCACCGACCCCCGCCCAATGGCCTTTGCCTCCGGCGGTAAGCACCCATACATCTACCTCTCTAGCGGACTGGTCGAGGAGTTAAGTCTTCGCCAGCGGGATGTACTCTGGAGCCGTTTAATGGAATGCCTGTTACTGCTGCATTTTAAGCCCAGCGGCAGCCGGCTTCGGCGTCTTTGGCTCAACGCCATAGAAATGCGCGCCGACGAACGAGTGGCACGGCGCTTTGGCCACACTGCGACCGCCGAGCTTCTGCTGCGGTTAGCAAAGACTCAGACCCCTAGTTCGACCGCGGTAGCCTTTGGTGGTGGTGATACCAAGGCTCGTATTTACCGCTTGCTGAACGAAGCACCCAGTCGGCATAAGACCATTCCGTTATTCGAAGGGGTGTTTGCCTTGGGCTTGCTGGTACTAATGGCCGCACTTTGGACCAATCACCACAGTATGGAAACTCTGGTTGGCATGTTGGTGCTGCTATGAAACGTCTCGGTTACTTTTCATTGTTTTGCTTAAGTCTCAGTGCCGCTTTGCTTGCCAGTTCCGCCAATGCCCAACTGACCGAAGCCTACGCACTTGAGCGCGGCATGACGCGAGCCTCCGTTGAAGCGCTGTTCGACGCTCGGCTAGATCAGGCCAGAGGCGCGCAAGACTCGGCTGGCCGTTGGGCCAACCCGGAGGTGGAATACAATCGGGAAAATATGGATTTACCCTCCGGCCGAAGTGAAGAAAGTACCTGGTGGATTAAACAGCGGTTGAACATTGCCGGGGTTAACGGCATAGAGCGGGATGCCGCGGCTCAAAGCCTGGAAGCCACCGAAGCCCAAGTGACTTTGCAACGCAGACAATGGCGCACGCAGATTCGCGAGCAGTTTTACGCAACCCTGGCCGCACAAATGCGGACCGAGGTGTTGGCCGAGCACCATCAACGCCTGGAGCAGATTGCTCTTGTGATTGAACAGCGAGTCGAGGAAGGCGACGCCTCGCGCTACGACCAATTGCGGATGGCACAAGAGGTGGCTCGCGCGCAAAGCCTTTACAGCGAAGCTAAGGCAAAACATCAGGCCGAACGCCAGCAGCTGTTCGCATTGATCGGCGGCGCTCCCCAGACTTTGACCGGGAACTTGTTGCCGCCGCCACTGGAACCCTCTCAGCAATCAAGCAGCTCCACTCTCGAGCAGCATCCGCAGCTTCAGATGCTGGCCGCTCAGGAACAAAGCGCCTCTCTAAGTGCAAAAGCCGCCCGACGCGGATCCTGGCCGGAAGTATCACTGGGTTTGGGCCGGAAATTCTTGGATGAACCGGGTTTGTCCGCGGAAGGCAACGCTGTAGCACTGAGTATTGAAATTCCGCTGTTTGATCGCAACCGGGGCGAGGCCCAACGCGCGCGCGGCCAAGCGCGCGAATACGCCGCTGACCTTGCTCTGACCCGCCACCGTTTGCGTGCGCGGCAGCAAGCTTTGTACACCACTCTGACGGCGCAGCGCGAGTCGGCCGTGGCTTTTAAACAAGCTACACAGGCGGGAGAAAATTCGCTCAGCGCAATAACCGAAGCAAGTTACCAGGCAGGTGAGTTAACGATCATGGAGCTGGTGGACGCTTACCGAACCGAACTCGATACCTGGCAACAATATCTCGATAGCGCCCAGGCAGCGCGAAACACATTTATTGAAATACAACTATTGGAGGGACGACGATGAAAATTTTCTCAAGCACCACTCTGGCTCTTTTGCTCAGCTCTGTTTTGTTCACCATGGGGCTCGCCGGTTGCAGCGATGCTGAAGATCATGGCCATGCCCACGATGGCGAGGCGGCGCATGCTCACGGCGAGGGCGAACACAGTCACGATGCTGACGAGGCCCACAGCCACGACGAGCCGGAAACCGAAGCTTTTTACGGCGACGAAGCCGAGGATTCTGCAACCAGCGACGCCGAATCCGACCATCATCACGACGAGGCCATGCACTCGGACATGCACCAGCATGAAGGCGATATGCATTCCGGCGACCATCACGACGATGCAATGCATTCGGAAATGCATGAAAGTGACATGCATTCAGACGAACACGACCACGGGGACGGCTCGGATGAGCACCAGCATTAAAGTCTATGCCCAGCGCTTGTTGTTGCTGATCGGTGCCGCCGGGCTGAGCATTGGCGCCCAGGCCGGTGGCGGCCATCCTCACGGCGATGCAAAACACGAGGACGGCCACGACGAAGAGTCGGCGCTGGCATACACCGACTACACCGAGGAGACGGAGCTGTTTGTCGAGTTTCCGCCGCTGGTGGTCGACCAGGCTTCGAGCTTTGCGGCGCACGTAACGCGACTGTCTGACTTTGAGCCACTTACCAGCGGCGTTATGGACGTGGCACTGTTGCGCGGTGAACAAATCGTTGCTCGATTCAGAGTAAAAGCACCAACGCGTGCCGGAATATTTACCCCGGCGGTAAAACCCCGTGAAGCGGGCGACTTCCAGTTACAAATATCGGTACACGACGGCGATCTGCAAGCGATTCATAATCTCGGTACCGTAACGGTTTTTAACGACCCGGCCGCAGCGCATGTACATCAGTCCGAGCCACTGGGCGACATCAACTATTTAAAAGAAACCCAATGGGATAACCCCTTTGAAAGCCGCCGGGTAACCGAGCAACAACTGCGCCCCTCGGTGCCTGGCTTTGGCACTGTTCAGGCACCGGCCGATGGCAGCGCTGTAGTGCGCGCCCCTTCTGATGGTTATTTCAGCGCAGCGGAAATTTTTAACGCCGGCGATAGCGTAACGGCGGAACAAACCCTCGGCTTTCTGGTGCCGAGGCTTGGCGAGGGCTCGGACATAGGCCAACTTCTCGTCGAGCTTGAGCGAGCCCGCTCGCAATTGACTTTGGCTCGTCAGAACCAGGAAAGATTAGCGAGCTTGTTCGATAAAGGAGCCGTACCCGAGAAGCGTTTGCTGGAAGCGCGCCAAACGCTGGAGATCGCAAAAGTGGAACTGCAAACCGCTCAGGCACGCCTGCAACAACGCCAAGGCGGCGCTGAAAATGCCGGCATTGAGCTGCGCGCGCCCTTGGCGGCTGAAGTCGTGGCCGTGCGGGTTAGGCCAGGTGCTTTCGTGCGCGCCGGCGACTCGCTGTTCACACTGGCGGTACCAGAACGGCGCTGGCTGGAAGTGCAGGTGCCGGAAAAATACGCCGAGTATTTGAGCAGTGCCCAAGGCGCTTCACTGCAGTCCGAGTCGTTGGAGCGCCCGCTTCTGCTCGACGCCGAGAATAGCGCCCGGCTGATAAGCCAAACCTCCATGATCGATCCCGTCAGCCGAACCGCCTCCGTTACTTTCGAATACCCCAGCGCCGCGGGGCCACGGCTGATCGGTGCCCGCTTTCCGGCCCGGGTCTTTTACGGCCAGGCCGAATCACGATTGGCGGTTCCGCGCACGGCAATCATCGACGATGGCGGGCAACCGGTGGTCTATGTCCAAACCGGAGGCGAGAGCTTCGAGCGCCGTGCCGTGCAACTGGGTATTTACGATGGCGCCTGGGTAGAAGTACTAAGGGGCATCGTCGAGGGCGAACGCGTGGTTTCCAAAGGCGCCTACTACGTCAAGCTCGCCGCCGCCGGGGGCGAGGAAATCGGCCACGGCCATGCCCACTAAACTGAATTGAATACCCCATGATTGAATCCGTTATCCGCTGGTCGCTCGGCAATCGTCTATTGGTACTGGCCACTGCTTGTGCCCTGCTGATCGGCGGAGGCTGGCTGGCCAGTCGCGCCCCGGTGGATGTGTTTCCGGATTTGACCGCGCCGGTGGTCACGGTAGTCGCTGAAGCGCACGGTATGCCTCCGGAAGATGTCGAACGGCTGGTGACCTTCCCGATCGAAACCGCAATGAACGGCGCCAGCGGTGTTCGGCGTGTGAGGTCGAGTACCGGTGTCGGTATTGCCGTGATCAGTATCGAGTTCGAATGGGGCACCGATATCTATCGTGCCCGACAGATCGTTTCGGAAAAACTCCAGACCACCCGCGAAGCCCTGCCCCCGGATTTGCCTGCGCCGGTCATGGCCCCGGTATCGTCGGTCATGGGCGAAATCATGTTTATCGCGTTGGTGTCCGAAAGCCACGATGAAATGGAGTTGAAAACTACCGCAGACTGGACTCTACGACGCCGCTTGCTGGCGGTACCGGGAGTGGCGGAAGTCATTCCCATTGGCGGCGAGACGCGCCAGTATCAGGTGGTAGCTTCGCCCGAACGGCTCTCGGCTTATGGCGTTTCGCTAAATCAGTTGCGCGAGGCGGTAGCCGCCTCAAACGCCAACGCCTCCGCCGGTTTTGTCACCGAAAATTTGCAGGAATATTTGATTCAGGGCCTGGGGCGTGTTCAAACACTCGATGATATAGGCCAGGCCGTCGTGACCAGCCGAGACGGCTTACCGGTTTTGGTGCGCGACCTGGCCCAGGTGATCATCGGGCCGGCGCCGCGCCGCGGCACCGCCTCCTACAACGGCAAGCCCGCCGTGGTGCTCGGCATTCAGAAGCAGCCCGGGGTCAATACCCTGGCGCTGACCGACACTCTGGATGGCGTAATTGCGGATTTGGAACAGAGCCTGCCGGAGGGCATGCGCATCGAAACCAACGCCTTTCGCCAGGCCGATTTTATTGAAAACGCCATCGACAATTTGCTGGCGGCGCTGCGCGATGGCGCCATATTGGTGATCGCGATCATGTTCGTGTTTCTGGTGAGCGCCCGTGCCACCGGCATAGCGCTGTTGGCCATTCCCCTATCGGTACTGGTAGCGGTGCTTGCCATTCGCTGGTTGGGCGGAAGTTTAAACACCATGACCTTGGGTGGTATTGCCATCGCCATGGGCGCCCTGGTGGACGATGCCATTATCGTGGTGGAAAACATCGTTCGGCGGCTGCGGGAGAATGCCAAGTTGCCGGAATCAGAACGGCGAAAAGTGCTCGCGGTGGTAGTTAACGCCACTCACGAAATTCAAGCTTCGATCGTGTTTGCCACCCTGATCATCGGGCTGGTATTTGTGCCGCTGT
>CAZKCY010000189.1:0-5447 GCA_964551155.1 uncultured Marinimicrobium sp.
AGCGAAGGGTCAAAGCGGCCGAAGTATTGGAGGCGCGCACCAGGCCCCAGCCTTTGGCGAAGTCGATTCTCAAACCATCGATGGTGGTCGCCTTACCGCTTTGGAAATTGCCTCGCTCAACCAGCTCGTCTACTAGAGCGAATTTGCGCTCTTCGGGCACATCGATTTTCAGCTCGGGCGTCGAGGGCAGAATTGGAAAAGCCTCGAAAATTTCGTCTATGCCTTGATCGCGCAGGGTGATGATTTCCAACAGGCGAGCCATAGTGTAGAGACCGTCGTCGAAACCATACCACCGATCCTTGATGAATATGTGGCCCGAGTACTCGCCCCCGATCAAGGCCTGGGTCTCGATCATCTTTGCCTTCATGGGTGAGTGACCGGTCTTCCACATAATCGGTCTGCCGCCATAGCTCGTGATCACCTGATTCAGCTGGCGCGAGCATTTTACATCGAAGATCACATCGGCGCCTGGGTGACGCGAAAGTATATCGCGCGCGAACAGCATTAAGAGGTGGTCCGGCCAGACAATCTGCCCTTTGGGCGTTACCACCACCAGGCGGTCACCGTCACCATCGAAAGCCACACCTAGGTCGGCGTTGACTTCCTGAACTTTGGCAATCAGATCTTGAAGGTTTTCCACCAGGGTCGGGTCGGGGCTGTGATTCGGGAAAGTGCCGTCCAGATCGCAATAGAGTGGGGTCACTTGGCAGCCCAGCTCCTCGAATAGCTGTGGAGCCACTTTGCCGGTGACCGCATTGCCGGCGTCGATTACTAGCGAAACCTCGCCGACCAATGCGACGTCTGAAAGGATGCGATCGATATAATCGGGCACTACATCCAGGGTTTCGACTTCTCCCTGACCGCTGTGGTATTGCTGGCGGCTAATGCGCGAGCGCAGATCCAAAACCGCCTCATCCGCGAGGGTAACGCCGTTAATGACCATCTTAAAGCCATTGTAGTCGGCCGGATTGTGGCTGGCGGTGACTATCACGCCGCTGCTGGTTTCGCTCAGATGATGAGTGGCGAAATACATGACCGGCGAGGGTACAACGCCCAAGTCAATCACATGGCACCCGGTTTCGGTAATGCCGCGAATCAGGTGTTGGCTCAACTCAGGGCTGTGGGTTCGTCCATCGCGCGCCACCAGTATGTGCGTTTCGCCTTGATCGAGCGCCTCGCTGCCGAGGGCTCGCCCCAAGTGTTCCGTCAACTCTCGGGTGAGTAAGTTCGCCTGTGCTCGAATGTCGTAAGCGCGGAAAATTTCCAGTGGCAGTTCGAGCGTCGGAGTCGGGGAGGTGATGGTTTGGGTTGAGCGATCGGGCGTAACCTGGCTATCCAAGCCCAGTATGTCCTGATCTTCGTCCGCCACGGCTATGTCGAGAATGTCCTGATTGTGGTACAGCGGGTCGGTAATATTTGATTCAGTGGCTTGGTCCGAAGCTGAACCAGAGCTGGAAGCTGCGACTTGTGAGGGCAAGCCGCGCGGCTGTTTTTTGCCGCGCGCTATCCAAAAGCTAATAAGCCAAGCCAGCAACAGGCTGACAATGGTGGTGGCGGACAGAGTGACCAGCCAAAGTGCCGGCATTTCCTCTGTTCTTCTTACCAGCTCTTCCGAAGCCTGAAATTCGACCAGCCAATGGCTTTGGGGAATGGTGGCCTGATGGCTGACGTCGGTGAAGCCGCTGCCGCGCTGAAACAGAAGCTGGCTGCCGCTACCGGGAATGCGTTGAGTCAAGCGGGCCTGGCCCAAAGTCGAGTCGCCAATTAGAAAATGCTCTCTGAGTTCGGTGCCATCGAGGGTGACCATGAGGGTACCAAGCGGCGCTTCGGCGGTTTCTTGCTGGCTGGCTTGAGGAGGAATGGGTTCGACGAGGTGCAGTTGCCAGGCGTCGCCAACCCGTGCCATCTCGGGGTAAGCTTGAGCGCCGGTTTCGGCGCGCCGAATAAGATCCAGTTCGGCAAAGCTGATGGGCACCGCGTGGTCCCTATCTAACTCGGCATCGCCTGTTGGGATCAGGCGCACGGCAAGGCTACTGGGAAAAAGCTCGGCTATCGCCTGAGAGCGATTCTGTAAAGCTTCGGAATTCTGCTCGGCAAGTGCATCGGCGACTCCCGGCAACTTAGCGGCGCCGCTCAAGCGAGTGCGCACATCCTGCAAGTAGCCTTGAACCCGGCGGGCCTGCTCCTGAGCTTGCTCTCTAGTTTGCTCTCTAAGGCGCTGTTCCTGAACATCCTTCACCATGGAACCGTAGAGCCAATAGCCGAGTATGGCGTTGACCACTATGACGGCCAAAACCAGCAGCGCGAGAAATTTTTGCCGTGCTTTAGAACGCTGGCGTGCAGCCTGGCGTTCACGCTCGCGGGCTCGCTCGCTCACAGAGTTTTGCGATTTTGGGTTTGAGTCCTTGTGTCGCACGTTTGGTCCCAGTCTCTGATTTCAGTCTTGGCCGACGCAGCCAAAGAGTAAAACACCTACGCCTAAGTTGAATTTAGTCGAAAGGGGTTTGTTTATGGTTGCAATGATAGCCGCTTTTTTTAGCTTTAGTCTGTGCCTGGCTCAGTTATTGATTCGTTCGGCTAACAGCTGAATCAGGCGGCGCGCCAGCTGTTTCTTGCTTTGGCGCTCCAGGGTCAGCGCTTCTTGGTGGTCGATCAGAACAGCGGCATTATCGTCGCTGTCAAAACCTATGCCCTGCTCGGAAATATCATTGGCAACTACCGCATCCAGTTGTTTGCGCTCGAGCTTGGCGCGGGCGTGTTCCAGCAAATTTTCACTTTCGGCAGCAAAGCCGAGGGTGAAAGGTTTGGGATTCAACTGGGCCACGGCAGCGACAATGTCCGGATTTTTGATCAAGGTCAGGGTCATCTGCTCGGCGGAGCCTTTTTTCAACTTTTGCTCGGCGATTTCAGCGGGCCGAAAGTCAGCTACCGCGGCAGCGCCGATAAAAAGATCGCAGCCTTGGGCGTGAGTCAAGCTGGCTTCATACATCTGCGCTGCGCTCACCACCGGCACCAGTTCGACTCTTTCTGGCGCTTTGAGAGCCGTGGGACCGCTCACCAAAACCACTCGAGCACCAGCCTCAAGCGCCGCCTGGGCCAGGGCATAACCCATTTTACCGGAACTGTAGTTACTCAGGTAGCGAACCGGATCTAGAGCTTCGCGAGTAGGGCCGGCAGTAATCACCACCCGCTTGCCCGCCAGGCTGCCGCTGGTAAACATGGCGGCCACCGCCTGGGCAAGCTGGATTGCCTCCAGCATTCGGCCCGGGCCGGTTTCGCCGCAAGCCTGGCTACCTTCGGCTGGCCCTAAAAGATGAACGCCCCTTTGTGCCAACAGCTTTACGTTGTCTTGGGTGGCTCGGTTGTGCCACATGCCCTGGTTCATTGCCGGCGCCAGCACTAGTGGGGCGGTGGTCGCTAAACACAAAGTGCTCAGCAAATCGTCGCCTCGGCCTTGGCTCAAACGAGCGATAAAATTGGCGCTGGCCGGTGCCACCAGAATCAGGTCGGCCCAGCGCGCCAGCTCGATATGGCCCATGGCGGCTTCGGCTTCGGGATCGAGCAGGTCGGTAGACACGGGGTTCCCGGACAGCGCCTGAAGTGTCAGGGGAGTAATAAACTCTTGTGCGGCCGCTGTCATGACTACCCTGACCTGAGCGCCAAGATCTTTTAGTCGGCGTATCAGTTCGGCGCTTTTATAGGCAGCTATACCACCGGTAACGCCTAAAAGAATGGTTTTGTTGGTCAATGAGCTCATTCGACAGGGATCCGGTTGCGGGGTCTTGACGCACAGGCGCTAAGATACCATTCTCTAGGGACCCTCCACCAGCCAAAGGGCAAGGCGCGCTGGGCGCAGGGGTTGAAAGCCAACTATATATAGAACAACAAGGAGTGTTGTTATGTCGATTGCTCAATGGCCCGAGGCGGAACGCCCCCGGGAAAAGCTGCTCAGCCGGGGTCCCGGCGCCTTATCCGATGCTGAATTACTGGCTATTTTCCTGCGTACTGGTTGCGCGGGTAAATCGGCTGTTGATCTAGCGCGCGATTTGCTTAGCCAGTACGGTGGCCTGAGGCCGCTACTGGAAGCGGGGCGCGAACAGTTCTGTCTGGGGTTGGGGTTGGGCGATGCCAAATACGCCCAGTTGCAGGCGGTGTTGGAAATGGGGCGCCGCCATTTATCGGCCAGCATGAGCGCGGGGGATTTACTCACCAGTCCTGACTTGGTGCGCCGCTACCTGAGTAGCCAGCTTCGACACCGGACTCAGGAGGTGTTCGCGGTACTGTTTCTCGACAACCAGCACCGGCTCAAAGCCTACGAAGAGCTGTTTTATGGAACCATCGACGGGGCGAGTGTTTACCCTCGCGAGGTGGTCAAAAAAGCCCTGGCACTGAACGCTGCGGCGGTGATTTTGGCCCACAATCACCCTTCCGGCGTGGCCGAACCCAGCCAGGCGGATCGGCGCATAACCGAGCGGCTTCAGCAAGCGCTGGATCTGGTGGGGGTGAGAGTGCTCGATCATATGGTGGTGGGCGATGGCGAAGTTATCTCCTTTGCCGAGCGCGGCTTCCTTTAAAGACAAGAATTTGGCTAAAAAATCAGCTAATCGTTGCTATTGAAGGGCTGTTTTGGTATAAAACGCGGCTCTCTGCGGCCGGCTTGGGCTCGGCGTGGGCGCTCGGCGCCTCGATTGCCCCTGTGACAGGACCGCGAATTGGATAAATAGGCTGCTCATACACCCTAGTGCTGGGCTGTGGGGCCTGTTTTATAACGGCTGAACCCATAGCGCAGCGCGCTGAATATTTACGAGGCAAGACCATGTCTAAGGTATGTCAGGTAACCGGCAAGCGTCCGATTACTGGTAACAACGTTTCTCACGCAAAAAACCACACCAAGCGTCGTTTTTTGCCGAATCTGCACACTCACCGTTTTTGGGTTGAAGCCGAAAAGCGCTTTGTAAAGCTGCGCGTTTCCTCCAAGGGCATGCGCGTCATCGATAAGCGTGGCATTGACTCAGTTTTGGCTGAAGTTCGCGGCCGCGGCGAAAAAGTTTAATCAGGAGATAACCCCATGCGCGATAAGATTCGTTTGAACTCCACCGCCGGCACCGGTCACTTTTACACCACCGACAAGAACAAGCGGACCATGCCCGAGAAAATGGAAATCAAAAAATTTGATCCCGTCGCTCGCAAGCACGTGGTCTACAAAGAAGGCAAAATCAAGTAAACCTTGCTTGATGCTGGCCTGACGCTCATTTGAGCAATAAAAAAACCCGGCTTGCCGGGTTTTTTTATGTCTGCCATATGCGCAGCTTCGGAAACTCGAGATAGCAATCTCGGAAAGTGGCGTTAAAAACCTTGTGCGAACTGTTCTGCGTGACGACTTCCGCGCCGATCTTTTGCTTAAGTCCAATTATTTTTGTCCCGGGTGCCGAAATTCTATAATTAAA
>CAZKCY010000190.1:0-5447 GCA_964551155.1 uncultured Marinimicrobium sp.
GCTCATCAAGGTTGTCGAAGCGGACTCCGGGGGTGTTGCTCCAGATCTGGAGCGGCGTCTGGCCGAGCGGGGCATCAACCCGCACCAGTGGCTCATCGGCATGGTCTGAAAGGTAGTCCTCGATTCGGGCGCAGTCGCCATCGGTAATGCCTTGGCTAACTTCTCTGATTGAGCGGCGGGCAGGGCGATAATACATTTTGAAGTCGTACCCCAGGGCGTTAAAGCTTTCCCGGTAGAGCTGTTCAATGAGTTTATATCCGCGCACTTCGGGTGAGATCCAACAGGAGAACACGATTTCAGGGCGTTCAGCACTAGCGCCCAAGCTCGCCAGCAGTCCCAGAGCAAGGATCAGGCTTTTGATAGTCCCGTTTATTTGAAAGTGGCTGGGCAAATCGGCTTCCTTGTTTGAGGTCTAAATCACTTGCTGTTCTTCTGCCTAGTTAATGGAGTGAATCTTTCAAGTTTCATTTCGGAGCCGTAGCGGCGAAATGTGGATACTGATCTATGGCCGACAGAAAATCGATTAAATGAGGGTAGGGACTGGCATCAAACCGGTTTCGAAACCGTCCCCAGGCGAGAAAACAGCCCAGGCGCAATTCGAAGTCGCTGTAGGGTGCCTTGAGTTCTAATTCCAAGCTGTTCAGTACCTCTAGGCAGCTTTGCACTCGCTGTTGCTGTCGGCTTAGGTAGGGACTGCTGTCTGGGTGGACGCCGTCCTTTTCCAGCAGGAACAGGTTGACTGCCGCATCAAGGGCCGTGTTGACCAGACAAAAATGATCGTGGTCGCGCAGCTTGGGGAGAAAAGCCTCGCCGGCCTGTTCGCGCAAATACCGGATAATCGTGGTGGAGTCGGTTAATAATAAGTCTTGGTCCACCAGAAAAGGAAGTTTTTTGGTGGGTGAACGGGCGGCGCTGACGCTGGCATCGCTTTCAACGAATTCACAGGGAAGGCCGGTTGCCAACAAAACAATGCGACAATGGCGTACAAAAGGAGATGTGTAGCTGCCAAACAATTGCATAGAGATACCTGTGTCGATGAGGTGGGGGAATGCACTGGGGTTAAGTGATCAAATGTAGCAGGCCTCCGCCCAAGGCTCAACCAGGCTATTGGGCTCAGTCGATAAATTGCGGAGAGCGAATATGAAAGCTTCAGAATTTTTAAAGCGCTACGAAGAACAGCAAAAAGCGGCCCAGAGCGAGCGAGATGAGGAACCAGAGGATCATTCGCTCCAGGCTCAAGCGAAAGAGCGAGCGCGCCACCCCGAGCGAATCAACGCCGGTACACCTTTCGATTGGGAGGATTTGGAGTCCTATCAAAAGGAGTTGGAGCGCCTAGAGCGGGAGGGGCCCGGCAAGGGTCGTTCCGGCTCAAAGGATTAGCTCACCCGCGCATACCCGGATTTTCGCTGGTAAACTGCGCCGCTAATTTCTTTACTAACTGAATGGCGCAGGACTGCTGATGATCGAAGGCTGGGCGTTTTATGCTCTGGCGATACCCGTGGTATTGCTGGTTGGTATTTCCAAGGGCGGCTTCGGCGGGGGGCTTGGCACTCTGGCGGTGCCGGTGCTCTCGCTGCTGGTGGACCCACGCCTGGCTGCGGCGGTGCTGCTGCCCATTCTCTGCACCATGGATTTGGTCAGTCTCTGGAGTTTTCGCGGCACCTGGGACAAAGCCAATTTAAAGATCATGTTGCCCCCGGCAATGTTGGGGCTGGTAGGGGGCGCTCTGACGTTTCAGTATATGGATGCGGCCATGATCCGCCTGATGGTGGGCTTGATGGCGCTCTATTTTGTCGGCCACTACCTCTGGGGTAAATATTTACTCCAACGGCTCAAGCCTCAGCCGCGCAATATCTGGCGGGGTAGTTTCTGGGCCACTTTTTCGGGTTATGTGAGCTACATAGCCCATGCTGGCGGCCCGCCGATCGCTATTTATCTATTGCCCCAGCACCTTCCCAAAACCACCTTTGTGGGTACTACCGTACTGTTCTTTGGCGTGGTCAATTACGTAAAGCTGGTGCCCTATGCCTGGTTTGGTCAGCTGAACATTGGCAACTTGTCCACTGCCCTGGTGCTTCTGCCTTTCGCTCCGCTGGGGGTGCTGCTCGGGCTCTATTTACACCGCCGGGTCTCAGACAAGTGGTTTTACCTGAGCTGCTACGCGCTGCTTTTATTGGCTGGTTTACGGTTGGTCATCGATGGAGTGAACGAGATCTGGTAACCAGCGGAGTATTCAGGCCCGATTCAGGCTTCGGCTTCTAAGATGGGTTAAAAGCTCAAGAGGAGTCGTGCCATGAAATCCATAAGTTTGTTTGCGATGGTGTTATGGAGTGCTTTGTTGGTGGGTTGCGGCGGTGGAACAGCAGTGCAGGTCAACAATCATCAACCGGAGCCTAGCGGACGCGATTACCTTCCCATATTGCGCGCATTTCACTTGATTGACAGTTATGGCGTCAGCACTGAAGAGGACTATTTTGCCGACTTGGTGCTGGACCCATACTACGATGCGGGCTTGTTCGAAATCGACTGGCGGGTCGATAGCCTGGAAGACTATCTGGTGGAGTTTCGTATCAACGACCGACCAGAACTGGCCGGCAGCCGCCGTATCTATTCTGAGACCTGCGGTGCCGGCCTGAATTGCGACCTGGGCGCCATTCGCTTATGCCAGTATTACCCGGATCTGACCATGGCCTGCGGGCTGGATGAGACGGTCACCGACATCAGTCATATGATCTATACCCTGCCCCAAAAGGTCTACGCCATACTGCAGATCTGCGATCTAGATTCGGATTACTGCGAGTACGAATATCATCCGGTGTGGGTGGAGTAGCGTCCAATTAGATAATTATTCAGCTTCGGCCAGGTTGCTGTTCCAGTCCGGCTCCAGGCGCCCCTCCCGGCAGGCGAGCACCTGGTTGTCGATCAGTTGATTGGGTTTGATGCATTCTTCCAGAGAGCGTAACTGGCCTACCGGTGGAGGGGGCGGATTTAAGCTCGCCGGCGCGCCTGGCAATTTCGCCGTTCCGGCTTCGTCTTTGGCTTTGGCAGCAGCTCGGCATGCGGTTTCGCGCAGCTGCCGGAATTCCGCCGAAGGCGCGCGATTGTATTCCCGAATCCAAAAATTACAGGTCTGCTCCATTTTCCGAGTGCGCGGGTCGGTGCCGGTTATCTTGTTGGGTTTGCGGTAGCTGGGCTTGTGACGAGGCGCGCCCGGTCTGTAGCTTTGCACCTGACTGCGCTGCCGACGACATTCATGGTACTGCTCTTTGTATTTGTGCCGAGCTTTTTGCCAGCGGGTCATTTGCTTGGCACTGCCGCCGTTGCGGCGCAGCTGAGTGTAGCGCTCGACTTTGCGCTCCAGAGCTTCGCAGGCCTGGAGCGGGGGTGGGTTCATTAGGATTATGGCTAGGCACAGCCAAAAGAGCGTGGTTTTAAGCATTTTTCGCCTCCTTCCCTGGGGGCAAGTTATCAATTTTCGATTCGGTCCTTTGAGGGCGGCCGCTTAGCCAGTTATTGAGCTAGGGATGCCCGCGGGTCGTTAGACTTGCGCCGCAAGTGGCTCAGCGCCCTGATAATCTTCCAAGGCGTCCTCATCACCCATGACCACCGGTTCCTCTTCGGTCAGTAGAGGTTTTTCGTGGCGATGGGCTCCGACCGCGCCTTTGCGCTTGGCCAGGGCGGCGTCGAGTTTGCGCACCGCGTCGCCTATGGCGGCATAGAGGTCGCTGCTGGTCGCGTGGACAGCCACTTTGGCGCCCCGGTATTGGGTGGTCATTTCAGCTTTCTGGGCCTGGCGTTCGACCGTAAGCACGGCGGAAAGGCTGTCGAGGTCGGGGTAGTGGGATTCAATCTTGGCGAGCTTGCTGTGCACGGCGTCGCGGATGCCGTCGGTAATATTGAGATGATGGCCGGACAAGTGTATTTGCATAGTGACTACCTTTGTTGAGGAACACTGCGGCGACCTTTCGAAAGCGAGGGCCGCTTTATAAAAGTGTTCCTGATGGCGTCAGATGTCAAGCGTTGGGGCACAAAAAAAGCCGGCAGTTCGCACTGCCGGCTTCTCGAAAGTGGTAGCTAGGGGCGGACTTGAACCGCCGACCCCAGCATTATGAGTGCTGTGCTCTAACCAGCTGAGCTACCTAGCCACTTAACCTTAAAGTACCTGCAACCAAGGCCCTGAGAATATTTGGGGTGTTTGGTCGCCGGTCCTTTGAGGGCGCGTATTTTCGCTATAGGGGCTGGTAAAGTCAAGCCCGAAACGCGCCTTTATACGTTGAAGCGGAAATGCACCACATCGCCATCTTTGACGATGTAATCCTTGCCTTCCAAACGCCATTTGCCGGCGTCTTTGGCACCCAGCTCACCTTTATAGGTGACAAAATCGTCGAAGCCCACCACCTCGGCACGAATGAAGCCCTTTTCGAAGTCGGTGTGGATCTTACCGGCGGCTTGGGGCGCTGTGGCCCCCACAGGGATGGTCCAGGCGCGCACTTCTTTGGGACCGGCGGTAAAGTAGGTATGCAGGCCCAGCAATTCATAGCCGGCGCGGATTACCCGGTTCAGGCCCGGCTCGTCCATGCCCATTTCGGACAGGAACTCGGTTTTTTCGTCGTCATCCAGCTCGGCAATCTCGGCTTCGAGCTTATTGCAGATGGGCACCACTATGGCATTTTCCTCTGCGGCTATGGCCTTGACCTGGTCCAGGTGGGGATTGTTCTCAAAACCCTCTTCGTCGACATTGGCGATATACATGGTGGGTTTAAGCGTGAGCAGGTTCAGCTCGCGCAGCAACGCCAACTGATCGCTATCCAGCCCGAAGGAGCGCAGCGGTTTGGCTTGATCCAGGTGGGGCTGGATTTGCTCCAGCAGCGCCTTGATCGCCTGGGCGTGCTTGTCCCCGCCTTTAGCGGCCTTGGCGTAGCGCAGCAGTGCTTTGTCTACGGATTCCAGGTCGGCCAGTGCCAGCTCGGTGTTGATTACGTCAATGTCGGCCGCCGGGTTGATGGTGTTTTCCACATGAATGACGTTTTCATCTTCAAAGCAGCGCACCACATGGGCTATGGCGTCGGTCTCGCGGATATTGGCCAGGAACTTGTTGCCCAAACCTTCGCCCTTGGAGGCGCCAGCTACCAGGCCGGCGATATCCACGAACTCCATGGTGGTGGCGATAACTTTCTCCGGCTTGACGATCGCCGCCAGCTGATCCTGACGCGGGTCGGGCACCGCCACCACACCGGCATTGGGCTCAATGGTGCAGAAAGGGAAATTTTCCGCGCCTATGCCTGCTTTGGTAAGTGCATTGAATAGAGTCGATTTGCCGACATTGGGCAGGCCGACGATACCGCAGTTAAAACCCATAATATGTGTCCGGTGTGGTAATGGAGCGAAGCTTTCGCTCGGGTGAATGAAGCCGCGGCGAATTATACTCTTGGACGGCTTGAGTCTCT
>CAZKCY010000191.1:0-5444 GCA_964551155.1 uncultured Marinimicrobium sp.
CCACTCCCCAGTTCGAACCCGATGCCGAAGGCTCGGTGCTGATTCGGCCTGAATACAAACCCAAGGCCATTCGCAGTTATGTGATTCGCGCCGGGCGAATTACCGCCGGCCAAAAGGCTGCTTTCGAGCGCTGGTGGCCGCATTATGGCCTGAGCCTGTTCGACGGGCCTTTGAATCCTGCCGAAGCTTTCGGTCGAAGCGCGCCTTTGGTGCTCGAGATAGGTTTCGGCATGGGCGATTCTCTGCTGCAGATGGCCCGCCAGGAGCCCGACAAGAATTTTCTTGGGATCGAAGTGCACCCTCCCGGTGTAGGGCGCCTTATCAACAGCGCCGGTACTGAAGGGCTGGAGAATTTGCGGGTCTATATGGCCGATGCCATGGATGTGCTCGAAGACTGCATACCGGACGCCAGCGTGACCCGGCTGCAGCTTTATTTCCCAGACCCCTGGCACAAGAAGAAGCACCACAAGCGGCGTATAGTACAACCCGAATTTGTTCAGCGGCTGCGCGCCAAGATTGTTCCTGGCGGTGTTTTCCATCTGGCCACCGACTGGCAAAACTATGCCGAAGCCATGCTCGACGTCATGGCCCAGGCTCCGGGCTTTGCCAACTTATCGGAAACTGGCGACTATGTTCCGCGGCCGGACTATCGACCGGTCACCAAATTTGAGCAACGCGGCGCGCGTCTGGGGCATGGGGTTTGGGATTTGCGGTTTGAGCGCGTTGACTGACACTGTTGGGCAGCCAGCGAAGTTTTGCCCAAAAAGGTCTCAAGGCGCACACCCTGGGACTTTGCGAGTTTCTTTTCTGGTCCGGAGGGGGTATCCTCGCGGAACGTTTTTCCGATGTTCTGGCCGAATAGGCTCGGGTGCCCGAAGATGGCTTGGAACCTCATCTTTGGCGTTAAACTGTCATATTTGTCAGGTAGCTTGAGCCGCCTTTAAAAGGCCTCGGCTTATGCAGCGGAGGCAAAGCTTGTGAAAGCGGGCAAGTGCGTAAAGCTAAGCTGCACGAAAGTCCTTTTGTGCCGATAACTATAAATCAGCTCCAGGGTCGCCATAGTCACAGCGTCGCCAATGCCGACGCCAGCCAACAGCAAAAATTCAGTCAGCAGCAGCTCCGTCGGTGCGCGCAGATGGGATAGAGAATTGTCAAACACAGCTATGCAACAAGATCGAAAACTGACGGCCCCGGACCTTCGCGCGGAACGACTGAATCATTTGGCTCGTCGTGGCTTGGCTTTGTTCAAGAAAGTCCCGGTACGCGTCTGGCGCTCGCTGATAGCCTTGTTGCTGGTATTGTGGCTGGCCCATAGTTTGGCGAGCCTGTTCTGGCTGTTGGTGCCGGAGCCCCAGTTGCCCCAAGCCCAAGTGGCGCCCAATGCGCTGGAGTCAGCGCGCGCGCCCGAGAGCGCTCAAAGGGTGGACATTGCCGAGCTCAAAAGCATGCAGATCTTCGGTCGGCTCGATCAGAAAGCGGCCGACCAGGTTGCCGAAACTGAGCCCGCCGCTGGCCCGCGAATCGAAGATGAGGCGGTCGATACTCAGCTGCGTATGACCTTGCAGGGCATTATCGACAGTAGCGAAGCCGAAGGCGGCCGGGCAATCATCGCCAGCGGCAAAGATCAGGAAATTTACGCCCCGGGCGATAAGCTGCCCGAGGGGCAAAATGTCACTTTGGAAAAAATCTTGCCGCTCAGGGTCATTCTGAACAATAACGGTCGCTACGAATCCCTTTGGCTTTATCAAGATAAAGATTTTGCCGCCAATCGACGCAGCGAGCCGGTACCCGATACTCCCAGCCGTAGCTGGGAGGGCGATGAGGCCAGCCTGCTGCCCACTGACGAGACGCAAGAAGCACCCGAGGTAGAAACCGGCGATGAGGCCGAGCAGGGGCCTCAAACCGAGGTAGAATCCGAGCTCGAGCAGGCTAGCCGGTCGTTGTCCGATGTGGTGTCCATGAGTATTCATCGGGAAGATGGCCAGATAGTAGGTTACAAAATTCGTCCAGGACGCGACCGGGAGCTGTTTGAATCCCTGGGTCTGGAAGCCGGCGACGTGGTGATGGCGGTCAACGGTACCGAGCTGAGCAGCCCGCAAAAAGTGATGGAGTTGTACCGGAATATGGGCGACACCAGCTCCGCGAGCCTGCTGATCAAGCGCGGCGACCAAGAGCTAAACATTGATATCGACCTTGAATGAAGCGAGGACAACGAGTGAAACTGTGCGTTAAACGTCTGGCGGGATGCGCCGTCGCGGTTTTGATGTGCTGGAGCCTGAATGCTCTGGCACAGGAGACCTGGATGGTGAATTTCAAGGATACCGATATCCAGCAGGTGATCAAATTCGTCGCCGACGCCACCGGCAAGACCATAGTGGTGGATCCCAAGGTGCGTGGTCAGGTGCGGGTAATTTCCCAGGAGCCGGTAAGCGCCGACGAGCTTTATCAGTTGTTCCTGTCGGTGCTCGATGTCCAGGGTTTTACTGCGGTGGAGAGCGGCGACGTAGTACGCATAGTGCCCAATCGCGATGCCCGGTCGCTGCCGGTTCCCACCGATGTGGGAGACAGTTCTGGCGGTGACGCCTATGTCACCCAGGTACTGCGGCTCGAAAATATCAGCGCCTCCAAAGTGCTGCCGACGCTGCGGCCACTGGTTCCACAGCACGGTCACCTGTCGGCATACGATCCCAGTAACTCCATTATCGTGACCGATACTCGCGCCAACATCGCCCGCCTTAAAGAAATCATCGCCCAGATAGATCGTTCCTCAGTGGTGGACACCGAACTGGTGCAGTTGCAGTTCGCCCAAGCAGAAGAACTGGCTCAGGTCATTACGCAACTGGAAAAAACCGATGCCAACGCCGGCAAGCCCCAAGTCTTGGTGGTTGCCGAAAAGCGCATTAATGGTCTTCTGGTTCAGGGCGATCAATTGCAGCGCCAGCGGGTCAAGCTGCTCATTGAACGGCTCGATCGCCCTCAGACTCAGGACAGCAACGTTAGAGTTATTTATCTGAAATACGCCAAGGCCACCAATGTCGCCCAGGTGCTCAATGGCGTGCTACAGAATATGGCTCAAGGCCAGGCTGGCGGTAGTGCCGGAGATGCCTCCAGAAAGGCCAATGTCCAAGCCGACGAAGACACTAACGCCCTTTTGATTACCGCCGAGGGCGATGTGATGCAGGCGCTTCTCACGGTGGTGGATGGTCTGGATATTCGCCGTGCCCAGGTGCTGGTGGAAGCGATTATCGTTGAAATCGAAGGCAGCGACGGTCGCGAGCTGGGTGTGCAGTGGATGTACCGCGACGACGAAACCGGGTTTGGTAGCTCCACCACCGGCGACGGCTCCTTGCGCGCTCTTGGTCAGGGAGCTTTCGATGACAGCGACGCCGGCCTGATCAGCCTGGCGGGTAGCTTATCCCAGCGCTCGGGCCAAATGTTCGGCATAGGCCGGTTGGGCGAGCGCACCGATTTTCTGGCGATTCTCAATATGCTTCAGGAAACCAGCTCTACCAATATTCTCTCGACTCCGAACCTGCTCACCACCGATAACCACGAGGCGTCCATTTCCGTGGGTCAGGAAGTGCCCTTCGCCACCGGTTCCTACGCCTCCACCGGCGGTGGCACTACGCCCAACAACCCCTTCCGGACCATCGAGCGCAAAGACGTAGGCGTGCTGCTGACCGTGACGCCCCATATCAACGATGGCGACAGCATAGTCTTGGATATCAGCCAGGAGGTCTCCAGCCTTTCGGATATTAGCAACCCGGATGGCCCGATCACCAACCAACGCGAACTCAAAACTCAGGTACGGGCCGTTAACGGCGAAACCATAGTACTCGGGGGCATGATTCAGGATGATGTGCAAACTTCCAATCAGAAGGTACCTTTCCTGGGTGACATACCGCTGCTGGGGCATCTGTTCCGCAACCAGAGCAATACCGTATCCAAAACCAATCTGTTGATATTTATTCGGGCCACGGTGATCGAGGACGATCAGACCTTGACCGGCGCCACCGCCGAAAAATATCGAGCTCTGCGCGAGGAGCAGCTCGAGACCCGAGGCCAGGGCGGCTTGTTAATCAACAGAAATCGGATTCCGGTTCTGCCCGAGTGGGAAGAACAGAACGAGGGTTACCGGACCGATCGCACCGATGCCGAGCCCGAGGGTGAGGAGTAGTCGTGACCACTGACTCTTTGTTGGAACCCTCAGAGCAGCAGGCTTTGGGCGCCGAAACGGACGCCGAAGAAGAAGTTCAGGCGGCCAGTGCCAGCGACGTCGAGCATGCTCGGTTGCCGTTCGGCTTTGCCTCTCGGCACGGCGTAATGCTCGAACAAAATGAAGGCCAGCTAACGCTGCTGTATCGGGCCGGTTTGAGCCTGGATGTATTGCTGGAGCTGCAGCGCTATCTCGGCGTTGAGTTCAACATCAAAGAGTTGCCCGCCGAGCAGTTTCAGCAGCGCCTGACCAAGGTATACCAAAGCGGCGAAGGCGCCGCTCAGAGGGCCGCCGAAGATCTGGGGGCCGAATTTGACTTGTCGTCCATGGCCGAGGATCTGGCCGATCGCACCGACTTGCTGGCCGGCAACGACGATGCGCCGATTATTCGCCTGATCAACGCTATTTTGTCCCAGGCGGTGCGCGAACAGGCCTCGGACATTCACCTGGAGCCTTTCGAAGACCGTGTCTCGGTGCGCTTTCGCATAGACGGGGTATTGAGCGAAATACTCTCGCCCAAAGCCGAGCTGGCGCCGGTGCTGGTCTCGCGTCTCAAAGTCATGGCGCGTTTGGATATTGCCGAAAAACGGCTGCCCCAGGACGGCCGAATTACCGTGCGCTTGGCCGGTCACGCGGTGGACATACGGGTGTCGACCATTCCCTCGGCCCACGGCGAGCGGATCGTTTTGCGTTTGCTGGATCAGGCTGCCGGCCAGCTGTCATTGGACCAGCTGGCGATGCCCAAGCGGGTTCGGGAAAAGCTCGCCAGTGCTTTGCTCAAGCCCCACGGCATCATACTGGTGACCGGCCCTACCGGCTCGGGTAAAACCACCACCCTTTATGCCGGGCTGAGCCACATCAACAGCCGCAGTCGAAATATCCTGACCATTGAAGACCCTGTCGAGTATCTGCTCCCCGGTATCGGCCAGACTCAGGTCTACACCTAGGTCGACATGACCTTCGCCCGCGGTCTGCGCGCCATATTGCGCCAGGATCCCGATGTGGTGATGGTGGGCGAGATCCGCGACGGCGAAACCGCCGAAATCGCGATTCAGGCCAGTCTTACCGGCCACCTGGTGTTGTCGACGCTGCACACCAATACCGCCATAGGCGCCGTTATGCGCTTGAAAGACATGGGAGTGGAGCCTTTTTTGCTGGCCTCGAGCCTGGAAGTGGTCATGGCTCAGCGGTTGGTGCGACTGCTGTGCGAGCACTGTAAAGAAGCCTA
>CAZKCY010000192.1:0-5435 GCA_964551155.1 uncultured Marinimicrobium sp.
TGCTGGCGGATTTCTACGGCGCCCAGGGGCTGCCGGTGCCGCCCTTGGAGAGCGCGCCACTCGAGGGATAAGCGATGAGCGGCGCTGTTCATTGTTGTATGCGCCGAAATCGGTATAATCCCTGCCTTTGATGAACCGGGGCCCAAGGGCAGTTCCCGCTTTCAGAGCCCGGCCACAACACCACTTAAAATACCGTAAAGAAGCCACGGAACCGTCTATGATCAACCGCTACCCGCTCTGGAAGTACTTGCTGATTCTCGCCATCACGGTGCTGGCCTTTATCTACGCTCTTCCCAATATTTACGCCCCCGATCCGGCGGTCCAGATCTCCGGTCAGTCCGGTGCCACGACGCTCGATCAGCGGATGGTGGAGCAGATAGAAGCCCAGCTGAATGAATACGGGATTGATTACAAGGCGACCGAGCTGAAGGATTCGGCAATTCTGGTGCGCTTGGAAGAGGAAGATCAGCAGATGCAGGCCCGTCGCCGGATTCAGCAACTGCTGGGCGGTGAGTTTGTCGTGGCTTTGAACCAGGCACCGACCACGCCCGATTGGCTGCGCGCCATGGGCGCCACGCCTATGAAGCTGGGCCTTGACTTGTCAGGCGGGGTTCACTTTTTGCTGGAAGTGGATACCGATGCCGCCGTGGCAACCCGCCAAACAAACCGCGCCGATGAAATCAAAAGTAAATTGCGCGACGAGCGGCTGCGCTATAACCAGATCGAAGCCAGCGAGGAGAGTGTGATTGTCGCTCGCTTCCGTTCGGCGGAGTTGCGCGATCAAGCTCAAGAGTTGGTGGCCGACGAATACGACGATCTGGTATTCACTACCGGCGAAGAAGGCGGCGACTATCTTTTTTATGCCACCTTAAGTGAAGTCGCAGTGGAAGAAATTGAAGATTACGCCCTAAAGCAAAACTTGATTACCCTGCGCAACCGGGTCAACGAGCTGGGGGTTTCCGAGCCCATCGTCCAGCGCCAGGGCGGCGACCGCATTATTGTCCAGCTGCCGGGGGTGCAGGACACCGCCGAAGCCAAGCGGATTATCGGCAAAACCGCCAACCTGGAAGTCCGGCTTGAAGCCGAGCCCGACACTCTGGTGTCGATGAAAGAAAGATTCCCCTATAAGAGTGAAGCGGACCAGGAGCGCTTTGGTGGAGCCTTCCTTGAGCGGCAGATTATTCTGACCGGCGATCACGTCGCCAACGCCACCAGCAGTTTCGACCCCGAAACCAATATGCCCCAGGTGAACATCACGCTCGACAGCCTGGGCGGCACCAAAATGCACCGGGCGACCCGCAACAGCATCGGACGGCGCATGGGCGTGCTGTTCATCGAGCACAAAACCCGCACTGTCATGGAAACCAATGAGGCGGGCGAGCAGGTCGAAGTCAGTGAGAACTATGTTGAGCGCGAAATCATCAGCTTGGCTACCATTCAGGGGGCGCTCGGGGTGCAGTTCCGGATCACCGGTTTGGAGTCGCCTGCGGAAGCTTCGGAGCTAGCCCTGTTGCTGCGCGCCGGGGCCCTGGCCGCGCCCATGTATTTTGTGGAAGAACGCACCATTGGACCTTCGCTCGGTGCCGAGAATATCAGCAAGGGTATCAACTCGCTGCAATGGGGTCTCGGGCTCGTACTGTTGTTTATGATCCTGTACTACAAGAGTTTTGGCCTAATCGCCAACATCGCCCTGATTGCCAACATGTTCTTGCTGGTGGCGGTGATGTCGATCCTCGGCGCCACTCTGACCTTGCCGGGTATCGCGGGTATCGTTTTGACCGTTGGTATGGCGGTGGACGCCAATGTGTTGATTTTCTCGCGCATCCGCGAGGAGCTGAAGTATGGCTCGTCGCCTCAAGCGTCGATCAATGCCGGCTACGAGCGGGCGTATGTCAGTATTCTGGATGCCAACATCACCACCTTGCTGGTAGCGGTGATTCTTTACGCCATTGGCACCGGCCCGGTTAAAGGCTTTGCGGTGACTTTGTCGATCGGTATTTTGAGCTCAATGTTTACCGCCATTATGGGTACCCGCGCGCTGGTTAACCTGGTTTACGGCGGTCGCCGCAATCTGAAGAAGATCTGGATCTAACGAGAGTCACAGCTATGGTACAGGAAGAAAAAGTTTTCAATTTCATGGCCTGGCGCGTCGCCGCGCTGGCGATTTCCGCCGTGCTGTTGGTGGTCTCAGTGGTCTCTTTGGGAATGAAAGGACTGAATCTGGGCCTGGACTTTACCGGCGGCACCCAGCTCGAGGTGGGCTTTGAGGAGCCGGCAGATCTGCCCAAAATTCGCAGGGTGTTGGGCGAAGCCGGCCTCGAAAATCCGGTAGCGGTGCTGTTTGGTTCCGATACTGAAGTGTTGATTCGCACCCAGGAAGCTATGGAGGAGGGCGAACTAGCGCGCATCGAAAGTGAGCTGGCTAAACTCAATCCCGAAGCTGAAGTGCTTGCGGTCAACCGGGCGCCCGCCGACAAAACCCGCTTTACCCAAACCGTTACCATCAGGGGCGTGAGCGAGCAGCAACTGCAGGAAGCCGATATCTTTTCGGATGAGCGTCACGGTCTGGTGAGCTATGAATCGACCGAGGAGGGTATCGAAGTAGCGGTTCAGAAATCCCTGGATACCGTCTATACCGAGTATTTGGTTAATGCGCTGGGCGAGGCCACCAATTCAACCGTCGAGTTGCGCCGCAGTGAGTTCGTGGGGCCGCAGATTGGTGAGGAGCTGCGCGACCAGGGCGGTCTGGGTATGCTCTTCGCGCTATTTGTGGTGATGGCTTATGTGGCAGTCCGCTTCCAATACAAGTTTTCTGTCGGCGCGGTTATGGCACTGATTCACGACGTCATTATTGTGGTGGGGTTCTTTTCTCTGCTCAACCTGGAGTTTGACCTGACGGTTCTCGCGGCTCTGCTGGCGGTGATCGGTTACTCGCTCAACGACACCATTGTGGTATTCGATCGGATTCGGGAAAACTTTCGCAAAATCCGGCGCGGTACCCCCGAAGAGATCATCAATATTTCGCTCACCCAGACTTTTGAGCGAACCATGATCACTTCATTAACCACTCTGCTGGTATTGGTGATTCTGTTCTTTATGGGCGGCGAGCTGATTCGCGGGTTTTCCATAGCGCTGATTGTCGGTATCGTCATCGGCACCCTGTCTTCTATCTATATTTCCGCCAGCCTGCTGATAACCCTGAATCTGACCAAGGAAGATTTGATGCCGCCCGAGAAAGAGGGCGAGGAGCAGGAAGAGTTAGTACCCTAAAGCTAAGTTTCCGGGTCACAAAAGCTCAATAGCAGCCTTTTATGACCCGGGTTGGCGGGTCCTAGGTGATTGAGCGCTATACTGTTGGTGCGGCCTCTGGTTTCGGAAAGGAATCTGGTTTATCTTGAGGTTTAAAGATATCAATAATTCCTAGCTCGACTGGCTTCCAATCGAGCGCCGATTCCTGAAGCGATCATTATGTCGAATCGCATTGCCATCAGCGACGAAGATCTCAACACTCCCCACATCGAGCAATTGCGCGATCTGGTGGCTCGTTATCGCAGGATTTTTAACGGCAGTGGCTACGGCTTTTGGGAGTGGGATCTAACCAGCAATCGTATCGATTGGTCCGGGGGTTTCTGGGAAATTCTCGGCTACGACGAAGACGATTATGCCCGGGTCTGCGACGCTCGCCAGCTCCCTGATTTTATTCATCCCGAAGATCGCGAACCCATGCTCGATGCGGTGCGCGAACACTTGCGCAGCGGCGAACCGCTCAATACTTCCTATCGGATTCGCACTAAGCGTGGCGGCTATGTCTGGACTCAGGTGCGCGCTAATTCCATTCGCGATAAATTCGGCCGGGCGCTCTACATTTCCGGGGTCAATTTTGACATTACCGAGCTGAAAAACGTCGAGGCAGCGCTGCGCGAGAGTGAGGCGCGCCAGGCGCGCATTATCCAGGCCTCTAACGATGGCATTTGGGAGTGGTACTCAGACAGAGGCGGATTTCATTTTTCCAACCGCTGCTGGGAGCACCTGGGCTACAACGAGAAAGACGATTTGGTTAATCGGGGTCAAAACCGCTTGGCGGTTTGGCGCTCCCACATCCACCCGCAAGATTTGCCTAAGTTTGATCAGACGCTCGCTAACCATATGCGTGGCGAAGGCCCTTTTGATATTGAATACCGGATTTTCGGCAAGGAAGGCGGTATTCGCTGGATTCGCGCTCGCGGCCGGGCGAGCTTTGACGCTGAGGGCAAGGCGGTGCGCATGTCGGGTACCAATATGGATATCACCGACATCAAGCTCGCCGAGGAGCGGGTGGTGCAGGCCAAGGAAGCGGCCGAAAAGGCCAATCAGGCCAAGTCCGATTTTCTCTCCAGCATGAGCCACGAGTTGCGCACCCCGCTCAATGCCATTCTGGGTTATGCCCAGCTGTTCGAGTACGACGGCAATCTGTCGGAACCTCAGCGGGACAATGTACGCGAGATTCACAAGGCCGGCGAGCACCTGCTGCAGCTTATTAACGACGTGCTCGATTTGGCCAAAATTGAATCGGGCAAAATGACCATTTCCCTCGAGCCGGTACTGGTATCGCGAGTGGTCGCCGAGTGTTTCACTCTGGTGCAGCCCCAGGCGAACGCCCAGGGGGTGAAACTCAGCGCCGATTTGAATGGGCTGGAAAGCACTTATGTGATTGCCGACCATGTGCGCCTGAAGCAGGCACTGATCAATCTGGTCAGCAATGCGGTCAAGTACAACAAGGTGGGAGGCGAGGTAGAAGTGCGCCTGTCCGAGCAGCAGCAAGGCAAGCTGCGCATCAATGTGCGGGATACGGGGCAGGGCATAGCCGCCAACCGTCAAAGCGAGGTCTTTCAGCCTTTTAATCGCTTGAATGCCGAGAACAGTAAAGTAGAAGGTTCCGGCGTCGGTCTGGTCATTACTAAGCAGCTGGTTGAGATGATGACCGGCAGTTTGAATTTCAGCAGTATTGAAAATGTTGGTACCGATTTCTGGATCGATTTGCCGCTGTCGGCAGAGTGGAACCAGGACTTACTGGTTTCGAGCGAGCGGAGCGCAGAGCCCTATCGGCCGGCCGAACTGCACATTGAACGCCCCTGCAAAGTGCTCTACGTTGAAGACAACCCCTCCAATATCCGTTTATTGCAGCAGCTGTTCGCGCGCTACCCGCAAATGCAGCTCGAGGTCGCCGACGAGGCTTTTTTGGGAATCTACAAGGCCCGCAGCGAGCTGCCCGACGTCATTATTCTGGATATCAATTTGCCGGGCATGGATGGTTACGAGGCGCTCTCGGTGCTCAAGCGGGATCCGGTAACCGAAAAAATACCGGTGGTGGGGCTGTCGGCCAACGCCATGCCTTACGACATAGAGCGGGGCCAAAAGGCCGGGTTTTACGATTACCTGACCAAGCCGGTGGAGAT
>CAZKCY010000193.1:0-5433 GCA_964551155.1 uncultured Marinimicrobium sp.
CCGAAGCCGAAGCCGAAGCCGAAGCCGAAGCCGAAGCCGAAGCCGAAGCCGAAGCTCAGTCATCCGAGCCTGAGTCGGAAGGCGAACAATCCGAAGTAGAAATTGAGTCCTTCGCAGAGGAGGAAGCGATTGATACGAGTCTCGAAGTTGAGACTCAAGCCGAAACCGAGGCGGATTTAGAGCCCGAGGAAGAGGCAGCGACTGAGCCGGCACAGACCTCTCTCCAGTCATCTTCTTTAACGGACGAAGAGCAGCAAGAAGAAGACGAGTTGGACGACGAGATCGTGGAGATCTTTGTTGAAGAGGCCGACGAACTGATCGAGGATCTCGAGCGAGCTCTGCACGATTGGCAGGAAGACTGGGACAACCCCGAAGCGCCGGAAGAGCTCAAGCGGGTGCTGCACACCTTAAAGGGCGGGGCCCGTCTGGCTGGCATCTCCGATGTCGGCGATCTGGCCCACGATTTCGAAACGCTGGTCATTGGACTCAGTGGTGAAGAAACCCTGGATCAGGCGTTTTTCCAGCGTCTGACTCAATTCCAGGATCAGATTCACGCCGGCGTTGAACGTACCAAGGCGCGTTTGGCGGGCGAGACTCCGCCCCCTGCGCCCAAGGCTCCGCCCATGCCGGAACAAGCGCCGACACCGGCAGCTCCCAAGCCGGAACCGCGCACAGACACCGGCGAAGGCGCCAATGTCGTGCCTTTTGCGGCCAAACCCAAACCGATCCCCAAAGAGCCGCTGCCGCCCATGGTGCGCGAGTCCCAGACTCCTGCAGTCAAGGGCACCCAGGGCGGTGGCGGGACTCAAACCGCTCAGGTGCAGCACTTGGCCGCCCGGCGCAGCGGTCCTCAGGAAGTCATCAAGGTTTCCGCCGATTTGCTCGAGGAGTTGGTTAACCTGGCCGGTGAAACCTCCATTACCCGGGGTCGAATCGAAGAGCAAGTGGGTGATTTGGGCCTGGCTATCGAGGAAATGGACTCCACTATCCTACGTCTGCAGGAACAGCTGCGCCGCTTGGATATCGAAACCGAGGCCCAGGTACTGTTCCGCCAGGAGCAGTTGGGGGCACACGAAGATTTTGATCCGCTGGAAATGGACCGCTATTCCCAGTTGCAGCAGTTGTCGCGCTCGTTGATCGAGTCGGCTTCGGACTTGCTCGATTTAAAGAATACCCTGACCGACAAAAACCGCGATACCGAAACGCTTTTGCTGCAACAGTCGCGCATCAACACCGACCTGCAGGAAGGCCTGATGCGCTCGCGCATGGTGCCTTTCTCGCGCCTGGTGCCGCGTTTGCGCCGTATCGTTCGCCAGGCCGCGACTGAGCTGAATAAAGACGTCAACTTCGAGCTCGATAACGTCGAAGGCGAATTGGATCGTTCGGTGTTGGAACGCATGGTCGCACCGCTCGAACATATGCTGCGCAACGCTGTGGACCATGGTATAGAGCCGGCCGAAGAACGCGCCGCGGCGGGCAAGCCGGAAACCGGTCGCATCGTTCTGAGCCTGTCGCGCGAGGGTGGCGAAGTGCTGCTGCGCCTGGCCGATGATGGCCGCGGTATTAACCTCAATCGCGTCAAAGAGAAGGCGATAGAAAGAGGCTTGATGAGCGCCGATGCGCCTCTGAGCGATCGCGACCTGATGCAGTTTATTCTGCACGCCGGTTTCAGTACTGCTGATAAGGTGACCCAGATTTCCGGACGCGGCGTGGGTATGGATGTGGTCCACTCAGAGATCAAACAGCTGGGCGGCTCCATGTTCATCAATTCCGAGTGGGGTCAAGGCACCGAATTTATCGTGCGCCTGCCATTCACGGTATCGGTCAACCGCGCTTTGATGATCCAGATCAGCGACGACTACTACGCCATTCCTCTTAATACCATTGAAGGTATTGTGCGTATCAGCCCCTTTGAGCTGGAACACTATTACCAGGACGAAAACGCGCTGTTCGAATACGCCGGAGAGCAGTATCAGGTGCGCTATCTGGGTGCCATGCTCGACAGTGAAGCCCGGCCCAAACTCGACAGCCAAGCTTTGCCGCTACCGGTGGTGTTGGTGCGCAGCGCTGAGCACACTCTGGCGCTGCAGGTCGACCGCCTGCTGGGCAGCCGCGAAATTGTGGTGAAAACCCTCGGGGTTCAGTTCAGCACCGTCAGTGGGGTTTCCGGCGCTACCGTTATGGGCGATGGCAGCGTGGTGGTGATCCTCGATCCGCATGCGCTGATGCGCGAAAAGCTGGCCTTGGGTATGCCACAAGCCACTTTGATGGAGCCGATCAAGCCCCAGGCTCGCGCCGACGAAGACCGCGAAAAAACCGTTATGGTTGTGGATGATTCGGTCACGGTGCGCAAAGTGACTGGCCGCTTCCTGGAACGCGAAGGCTTCCAGGTGCTCACCGCCAAAGACGGTGCCGAAGCCTTGTTGATGTTGCAGGAACATATTCCCGATGTGATGCTGCTGGATATCGAGATGCCCCGTATGGACGGCTTCGAAGTGGCTAAGAATATCCGCACCAGCTCGCGCTTGAAGGATATTCCGATCATTATGATCACCTCGCGTACCGGCGACAAACACCGCGAGCGGGCGTTTAGCCTGGGTGTGGATCGTTACTTGGGCAAGCCTTATCAGGAAGACTTGCTGTTGACCAATATTCGCGAGTTGCTCGATCAAGGACAGCAGTAAAATTGTGACCGCTCTGCGTATCGGTTTACTGGTCGATGACTTGCTCAAACGCCAATGTTTGAGCAAGAGCATAGAGGGCGCCGGCCATTGTTTGGTGCGCGCAGCCCTGCTGAGCGAAACGGAAGCCTTGGACAGAGTCGATGCCGACGCCTGGGTGGTGGATGTGGCGGTACCCGCCGAAGATGCAACCGGCGCCTCGAATCGGCAGCTGGCGGTCCTGGATGCTCTGCTGGAGTCGGTCAGCGTGCCGTTGATTGTCAGTGACAGTAGCGAATACCTGCCCGGCAGCGACGAGCACAATGCCTGGCTCAAACGCACCATGGCGCGCTTGAGACAGTTGGCCGGCGATATTAATTTACAGAGCCTGAGCAAGGCGGAGCACCTATGGGTGCTGGCCGCCTCTACGGGTGGCCCGGCGGCGGTGCGAGCATTTGTGTCACAGCTGCCGCCGGATTTGGGTTTGGCCTTTGTCTACGTACAACACATAGACAATCATTACGCGGCCACGCTGGTGAAAATGATGGGTGCCAGCCCCTACCCGGCATCGCTCGCGGTTCCGGGTGCAGTGGTTCAGGAAAACTGCCTGCTCATCGTCACCGCCCAGGAGCGGCTGGAGGTTCTGGCAAACGGGACTTTGGCGCTGAGCGATACTCCTTGGGGCGGCCCCTATGCGCCCTCTGTAGATCAGTTTGCCGCTAATGTGGCGCGGGTTTACGGCGCCAAGGCCGGCCTGATTGTGTTCTCCGGCATGGGGGACGATGGGGCCACCGCTTGCCGATTGATTAAACAACGCGGCGGCCAGGTCTGGGCTCAGAGCCCGGCCAGCTGTGCGAGCAGTTCCATGCCCGACTCGGCCTTGGCCACCGGCTGCGTCAGCTTTGCGGGCACGCCGGAACAGTTAGCGCACCATTTGGCCGAACACTGCCGGCAGTTATCGACTTTAACCAGCCTCTAAGGAAGTCAGACTTCATGAGAGCTCAACCACAAATCGAAAAACCCAAAAGCCAGGACCTAGCCAGCCTGCTGATTCCTCTAGAGGGGCGGCTATTGCTTGCTCCCAACGTCTCGGTGGCGGAAATTGTCCCGCTCGGACCTATTGAGCCGGTGAGCGAGGCGCCCGACTGGTTTTTGGGGTATTACAGCTGGCGCGATCTGCAAGTCCCTTTGCTGTCGTTCGAGGCGCTCAATGGCGAAGCCCGGCCCCAGGCCGGCGCGCGCGCCCGGATCGCGGTCTTTAATGGCACCGGAGTGAGTGAAGATTTGCCTTTTCTCGCTATACTGGCACAAGGGTTACCGCGTTTGGCGCGGATAAACGCCGAGGAAATTCAGGAGCGCGAAGGTGTCGAAACCAAAGCTTTCGAGCTGATGCCGGTATCCTGGGCAGGCGAACAAGCGGTAATTCCCGATGTGCCGCGTATCGAACAGGCGCTAGTGGATTTTCTGGAAAGCCGACGCTAGGTTAGGGGATTCTCTCCGCTGGTCCGATTATTGGTTATTGCGTAAAAGGTGAATTAAGTGCTGCGTTTTTGGTTGGCTTTGATAGGGATTATTGTGATCGCAGCTTGCGGCGGCGAGCGCGAGGAGCCTTTTGATCCGGGTGAGCCGGAGGAGGAGTTCCGCGAGCGGGTCGATACGCTCTTGTTGCTTGCCGACTCTTCAGTGGATCTAGCTTTTCCTTTCACTGATACCTCCGGCAAGCGCCTGGAAGTCATCGACAATATTGATGATTTTGAAGAGCTGCTGAATCTCTACGACACTTTCCTGGAAGCTCCCGATTTTGAGCAAGGTCAGATCCTGGTTTACGACGGCGGCTGGATTGATGACAGTCTGTGTGAGCAGCAATTGGATTTGCGTCGGTTGGAAGCGCACAGCATTGTTGAAGACGAAACCCTGGTTGAAGTTACCCTGACCTACCGGCGCAACGCCGCGGATGAGGATGCCAACTGCCCAGGCGAAATTCTTTACCGACCCTATGAGTTCCACTTCATCGAAAGCCGCGCTGATCTTCTGATCATTGAAAAGGTGGAGGGTATTGGGAATTCCTCAGCGGACAGCGATACCGACAGCGGTGAGAACAACTAGCGGGCTGTTAGTGGCAGGCTGTTAATGACGGCAGGCTGTTAACGAAAATCGCCCCAAAGGTACTGCACCAAACTGATCGCCGCCACCGGCGCCGTCTCGGTGCGTAAAACCCTGGGTCCCAGAGTCAAAGGCCGGCAACCGGCCGAGCGGGCGCGGTCGATTTCTTCCTCGGACAAGCCGCCCTCCGGCCCCACCAACAAAGCCAGGCTTTCCGGCGCTTGAGTTTCGGGCAGGCTTTGGCTGTCGCGATGGTGCAGCACCAGGCTCAGCTGGCAGTCGTTTTGCGCCAGCCAGTTATCCAGAGTGCCGGGCGGGTTAAGCACCGGCAGGCGGTTGCGCTGGCACTGCTCGCAGGCGCTGATCAAAACCTGGCGCCAGTGCTCGAGCTTTTTCTCCAGCCGCTCGCCGCTCAGTTTTACTTCGGTGCGTTCGGTAAACAGCGGGCTGATGCGGCTGACGCCAAGTTCGGTGGCTTTCTGCAGCACCCAATCCATGCGCTCGCCCCGCGATAGGCCTATGGCCAGTTCCAGGTTTAAAGGCGACTCCCGATTTTCAGGTTCGTAAGTGCCTACTTCTGCGGTGACGGTCTTCTTGTCCAGGCTGTGGATCCGAGCCGAGAATTCGCCTCCAGCGCCATTGAACAAAACCAGCTCACGGCCGGGCTGCA
>CAZKCY010000194.1:0-5400 GCA_964551155.1 uncultured Marinimicrobium sp.
TCAACAGCAAGGAAAGGCCTACAAAAAATATGCGCCAGTATTTTTGAAACATTTTGGGCTCCTAATGGTCTTAAGTGCGCGCCTTTGTCACACCATTCACTTGGCATATTGGCATGCCTGGTCATCAGTATCCAGCTTAACCTGTAGTAGAAGCACGATATTTTGGACGTCTGTCGATAAAGGGGATAATGTTAGTGGCATCCTATTTCTACAGCAGCGTTCGCACCCCTATCGAGAGCAATTCATGCTAGCCGGACTCGGGATCAATAGAGTCAGAGTCTCAGCTTCCTTACCCCGTTGATTCTATAGTGAAACATGACTCAGGAGAGACGCTATTATATGGAACTACCCACTTTGGACTCGCCTTAAGGAATGCACTTTACATATCGCGACTTTGTTGAATAAGGAATAACTTCTGTCGCATTGAAGATAAACACCCAGCCAGGCGGATACTATGAGCACTAAAGGAAGAGACCTTGTTACACGAAACAGCATTTTTATCTGGATCGCATTGGCAACAGGCTTAATATTGCTGATTCCACTCATCGCCATGCAGTTCACAAGCGAGGTGAACTGGGATGAAACAGACTTTATTGTCATGGGGCTTCTTATTTTTGGTGCAGCCAGCTTGTTCGTTCTGATCGCAAGAAAAGTACCGCGAAAACATCGAGCGGCAATAGGTATTTTGTGCGTGCTAGGTTTTTTGTATATCTGGGCTGAACTTGCAGTTGGTATTTTTACAACTTGGGGAAGTTGATTAATCTTGAACAATCAAACGTAAAGTTCGACACGCATAAATTGAACAATATCCTAGCAGATCTAGCAGCTTTCTGGGCGCTAGCCTTCCCCTGTGCAGTGATCGCCTTGGCGGTACTTTTCGGGCGTGGGATTGCTGAAGAATGAATTCATTGGTTTAATGGTTAGGTGTGCATATATTCTATAAAAATGGGCATCTCTTAACGCGGTTTCGTCTTCGAGACAGGCCATTGTTAGCAGCGCTCATAAGGGCTCAGCTATGTTGCGTTTTCTACCAATAATTTCCTTTTCTGCATTGAGCTTGTTGTGGTTATCGGCCTGCAATCAGACTGAGGAACCCCCTTCCGCCCCGGCCTCCTCCGCCCCCGAGGGTTTCGAGCTGGTGGACGGGTTTAGCCTGACACTGGTAGCCAGTGAACCTCTGATTGCCGACCCGGTGGATATGGAGATTGATGAATACGGCAATCTCTACGTGGTGGAAATGCCGGGCTATCCTCTGGATACCAGCGGCAGTGGGCGGGTAAAAAAACTTACCGATAGCGACGGTGATGGCCGTATGGACACTGCCACCGTGTTTGCCCATGACCTTACATTGCCCACGGGAATAATGCGCTGGAAGCAGGGTGTCTTGGTGGTGGATACGCCCCGGGTACTCTACCTGGAGGACACCAACGGCGATGGCCAAGCGGACAAGCGTGAGGTGGTCTTGACGGGTTTTGCAGTGTCCAACCCCCAGCACAATGTGAATAACCCCGAGTTGGGGTTGGACAACTGGATTTATCTGGGCCACGAACCCGCCATTACAACCAATTTATATCCAGAAGAATTTGGCGATGGTGGCAGCGAGGTTCACTATGCCAACCGACCCGAGTCGCCTCGCCTGCCGGTGAATGCGGATGGTCGCAGTGTGCGCTTTCGGCCGGACACCTGGGGGCTCGAATTGCTGGCCAGCAAAACCCAGTTTGGCCACAGTTTTACGGCTTTTGGGCAGCGGCTTACGGTGAATAACAACAATCACATTATGCACGAGGTCATACCCGCCCGATATTTACAGCGCAACCCTCACTTACCCGTTTCCAGCGCCACCCGCTCCCTGTCTGACCACGGCGACGCGGCGCCAGTGTTTCCTATTACTGAAAATCCAGAGCACCAGTTGCTGACCGACAAAGGCATTATTACCGCTGCCAGCGGAATTACGGCTTACTTGGGCAACGCCTTTGGGGAGGATTATAAGCACAGTGTGTTTGTGGCTGAGTCGGTCAGCAACCTGGTGCATGTGGATCGGTTGCGGGAAGAAGGTGTGAGCTTTGTGGCTAGCCGTATGCACCAGGAGCGCGAGTTTCTGGCCTCCACCGATGCCTGGTTTCGACCGGTGAATTTTTACGTGGGGCCTGAAGGTGGTCTCTATGTGGTGGATTACTACCGCCGGGTAGTGGAACACCCCGAGTGGATGGCGGAAGACGCCGTTACCGCCGGCAACCTTTACGACGGCCGCGATCAGGGCAGAATTTACCGGGTTATGCCGACTGATACCACAGCCGTCCAAGCCAATGCCAAGATGCCAGGAGAAATGTCCATTCCCCAACTTATCGACACCCTGGCCCACCCGAATCACTGGTGGCGCAAGCAGGCGCAGCGCTTGTTGGTGGACCGCTGGCAAGACACTCCAAATGACGCCAATCATTTGGATTCGCTGGAACAAATGGCTGGCAACGACCAGAAGCCACTGGGCCGCTTGCACGCCCTGTGGACGCTGGAAGGCATAGGGCAATTGCGGCCAGAGATTATTCAAAGTGCTCTAACCGACCCCGAACCCGGGGTGCGGGAAAACGCCATTCGGCTCGCCGAGTTACATTTGCCCGGTTCGCCACAACTGGTGCAGTCCCTGCTGGCGCTGGCCGATGAACACCACCCGCGCGTGCAATTCCAACTGCTGGCTACCCTGGGGGACATCGATACACCGGCAGCAGCGAACCTACGCGAGCAAATGTTGTTTGCGCACCTGGACGCCCCCTGGATGCAAATTGCCGCGCTGTCCGCACCGCCAGAACAGAACCGGGGTTTGCTGGATGCCGCGTTAAATCGCTATCAGCCAGCTTACGACGGCTTGGTGGAACGACTGGCCGCAATGGAAGCCGCCACCGCCGATGAGGAACAGATGGCCAACCGCGTGCGTCAGGCAACGCAATCAGATGAAGCCGCGCCCTGGCAAGCATCGTTACTGAGCGGTCTGGCACAAGGCTTCGCCCCGGAGAGCTTGAGCCCGCCAGCAATGGAAACAGTGCAACAGCAGTTACTGGAGAGCGTGTTTGAGCACCCATCGCTGCGAGTGCGACAAGCCTCCGTAGCATATTTGCGCAGGTTGCCGGACTCCGCCAGCCTGCGCCGCCCTGCCCGACTGGACACTGCCCGCTCTTTGGCACAATCGGCACAGGCAGAGGAAAGTGAGCGACTCCTGGCGTTGGACTATTTGACGCTGGCGGATGCCGAGGGTGAGGCTGCAGTGTTTCGAGCTCTCATACAGAAAGACCAGCCGCTGACTGTGCAGTTGGCCGCTGTCGAGGCCCTGGGAGCGACGAACGCGGACCGGGCGGCAGCCTTTCTTTTAGCGCACTGGCCGCAGTTGGCACCCGAGCTTCAAGATGCAACCTTGGATGTTTTGCTGCGGTCCCCGGTAGCCATTGCGCAACTGCTGACGTCGTTGGAGTCCGGCGAGGTCAACCCGGCCAGCCTCGGCTGGCGCCGCAGCGTACGCCTGATGACGCAGCGGGATGCAGATTTGCGCGAGCGAGCTAGGGCGCTGCTGGCCGAGCCCGAAGGGGGTCGCGCCCAAGTAGTGGCGAGCTACCGGCCAGCCCTGTCGCTCGAAGGATCGGCCGAGGCGGGAGAGCAGGTCTATCAACGACAATGTGCCGTCTGCCATACCATGGGGGCGACGCGAGGCATGGCTTTTGGACCGGACTTGGCGTCGCTGGGCAACCGTCAGCCAGGCAACTTACTGGCGGATATTCTGGACCCCAACCGCTCTATTGCCGATGGCTATGATTTGTGGGAGCTAATCCTTACTGATGGTACTCGTGTTCAGGGGGTGGTGGCATCACAAACACCAAGTGCTGTCACTCTGCGCTACGCGGGTGGCGCAGAGCAGTTAATATCCCGACAACAAATTGCCAGTATGACAACACTGCCCATGTCCGCCATGCCCGAGGGTCTGGAAAAAACCATCGACCACCAGCAGATGGCGGATTTGCTGGCGTTTATTCGAAACGAAGATGAGGATACTACGCCATGAAACACCTGTTATTACTGTTGGCCGGGATAAGCTTGTCGCTCGCTGTAATGGCTCACAGTCAGCCCACTGAAAATCAGCCACAAAGGGTAATGCCAGCGGCTGATGGTCACTTACAGTTATTGGCCCGCCATGCCAAGGGCCTGGGGCCGCGCATTGAATTTATGCCTGAGTGGGACGCCTTTGGTTGGTTTACCGCCGACGATCGAGTGGAGTGGGAGTTGGCCGATGTAAAGCCCGGACACTATCAGGTGATCATGACCTGGTCGGTGTCGGACGAGGAAGCCGGCAAGCCTTTTATTGTCGAGGCAGGAGAACACCAATTGGAGGCCGTGGTGGAGAAATCTGGCTCCTGGGAAACTTTTGTCACAGCGCCCATTGGCGAACTATACCTCACTGAAGAAGTGGATAAATTGGTACTGCGGCCAACCTCCAGGTTTGAAACGGGGGCGCTGCTCGATATACGTAAACTCGAGCTGGTGCCAGCGGACTAACCAATCGTTAGCCCGCACAAAGAACCACAAGGACGGGGCACCCAGCCTACGACAACCTTGATGAATAGACTTTTAATTGTCGCCGCGCTTTTAATTTTAATAAAATGGGACGGAGGGATTGAATTTTGATCGATCAAAACGGAGCTAGGACACATACTACGGTAGAGCTCCTGAAACGAGTCGTGATGGATACAAAAACATCCGCCCTTGGTATTGCTGCCATGCTGGCCACTGGATGGCTTCTGGGGTACGCAATTGAGCTCATCGGTGCTGAGGCCCATCTGACAACGACCATCAGGAATGGATTCATTTTTGGCGTATCAGCCCTTGTAGGAGGCTTTATAGTGCGATCTAAGTTTATCCCGATCGCGCTATGTGTCTGCCTGGTTCAATGGGCGGTAATTGTTTATGTACTTTACCAAGTCGCTGAACCTGTCAGCCAAGTCTACGTCGCCGACATTGTTTCTCATATTGCGGTGGATTTAGTTGTCTCTTTAATTGCGGCTTTTTGCGGTGCGGCATTAGGTCAAAACCTTGCATCTCGTCTCAGACCAACAGGCCCGGATTGAAACTAAACCGATTAAATGGCAAGAGGCCACGATCTGACCCAACATGCTTAAGAATGGATTAATTGGTTTAACGGTTTTACACACTAAAAAAGGAGCTAGTCATGGAAGCACTGTATGCAATAACTCACTGGGGCTCTCCCCTTGGCTTAGGTTTATTTTTCTTTTTATCATCTATGCAATAATAAATCCGTCCCCTTTAATTAGTAAATTTAAATGCTGACCGGATTCCTGGAATTCATTACCAATACTGAAACATTGTGGACGCTGGGCATTGTCTCGGTGATCACGTTTT
>CAZKCY010000195.1:0-5388 GCA_964551155.1 uncultured Marinimicrobium sp.
TCTACTCTCAAATCCCCGTCTCTGGGCAATAGCTCGTTTGCCAGAGTGAGCAGTTCCTGGTGTTCGCGCCATTGGTAATTGCTCCAGGCGATACGGGCGCGCAATCGATAGGCATCCGCCAGCACCCGAACGTTGTGTTCCGGTCGGGCCAGCTCGACGGTTTCAAGAAGCAGTGCCTGGGCACGCTGGTCATCGCCGGTGCGGTAGGCCAGCTCGGCTTGCCAGTAGCGGGCAAAAGCCGCCACGGCGGGATTGCCGGCGGCGCCATCATTGGCCGCCTCGAGCAACTGACTGGCGCCCTGCCAGTCGCCCAGCAGCAACCGGGTTTTGCCTCGACAGGCGCTTAGCCACGGATCGTTCGGAGTCAGCAGCAGAGCCGCTTGAAAATAATCGTCGGCGCGCGCCGCGCCGCTGGTCTGCAGCGCGCTTAAGCCCTGGGCCCAGGCCTGGCTCGCCAGCACGGAATCGGTGCCCGGCTCCGGGGGCTCCGGGCTCGACTCTGGCGTCGCTTGTGGATCGATCAAAAACATCAGCTGCTGAGCCATGGCATCGCTGTTGGCGGTGAGCGAGGCGTAGGTCATCGAGCCCTGGCGGGTGCGGCCGTCGGCGAACAGCAGTTGAAAGTCCAGCACTTGGTTGTCGCCATGCTCACGCACACTGGCCACCAGCGCCTGATCGTAACCCCGCTCGCGCAACAGCGCGCGCAGGTTCGCAGGTAAGGTAGGCCATTCCAGGCCCTCGGCGAGCAGTAGCCCCTGACTGATTGCCGGCGGTGTCACCCTGACTCTTCCCGCGCGTTGCAAACTGCCGGCCAGCATGTCGGACAGGCCCAGCTCCAACCAGTCTCGCTCCGCTTCCCCAGTGTCATTGGCAAAGGGGAGGACCAGCAACTTCGGAGTTGCTGTCAGTTCCTGCTCCGCCTTTGCGGGTGTTCCAATTGGCAATAGCTGCCATACACCAACGGTTGCTACCAGCAGCGCTGCCGTTACGCCGGCAAACCAAGGTCGCCTCCTATTGCTTCTTTTTACCGCCGTTGCCGTTCCTGTATTGGGGTGGGGCTGCGTCAGCGGGCAAATCCATTGATAGCCGCGCTGGGAGTATGTTTTGACGAAAGTGGGTGTATGAGCGCTATCGCCCAACGCGCGGCGCAGTTCGCGCACGCTCTGGGTCAGGGAGTTTTCCCGGTAGTCGCCGTGTTGCCAAAGGTTCTCCAGCAGCTCATCTTTTGTGACCAGTCGCTCGCGGTGGCGTAGCAGGTACTCAAGCAAGCCACTGACTTTGTGACGCAGGATAAGGCTCTCGGCGCCGGCTTGTTGGAGCTCGCCGGTGCTGGCATCGAATAGGAAGCGATCGAAATGGTATTGGCTCATAGCGTTTGTCGGTTGGGCAAAGGTAGTCGGCAGGGGCTGTAATCAGGCGTCCATATTAGGCAAAGCTGGCCTTGTGCACAAATCATTGAGCTTCTCTGGTTGTCGCGCAAGCATTTGATTTTATTATAAAAATAAAGATTTCATATCGATTTCAGATAGATTTTAGCGCAAATTCATAAGCCCCGTCCCAGGTTTCGCTATAACGGCTCCTCAACCACTACCGGAGTCGCGATTTGGAAGCCTACATTCAGCAAGCTCTGCTCGGCGGTCAGCTGTCCATCGGCCTGGTGCTGGTGGTGTTCAGCGCCGGCCTGGTCACCAGCTTCACGCCCTGCATTTATCCCATGCTGCCGATCACCGTCGGCATAGTCGGCCGTTCCAGCCGGACCCGACCCCAGGCTTTTGGTCACGCTCTGCTCTATGTGCTGGGTGTGGCCCTGGTCTACGCGGCTCTGGGTATGACTGCGGCGCTTACCGGCCAACTGTTCGGTTCAGTGGCCAGCCATCCGCTAACTCTGACTCTGGTGGCCTTGGTGCTGCTGGTGCTGGGGCTATGGATGCTGGATTGGGTGCGCCTGCCCAACTGGTTCGCCGCGCTCGAGGTTAACGGTCGCAACCGATCTCTATCGCTGGCGCTGTTTGTTACCGGCGGCTTGTCTGGGCTGGTAATGGCGCCCTGTACCTCGCCAGTACTCGGTCTGTTGCTGATGTTCGTGGCGGCCCGGGGGGAGCCGGTTTGGGGGGCGCTGCTGATGTTCGTGTTCGCCTTCGGCATGTGCGCATTACTGATAGCGGCAGGCACTTTCAGCGGCTTGCTGGCGCGGCTGCCACGGGCCGGACGCTGGATGAACGGCATCAAGATCGGGCTGGCTGTACTGATTTTACTCGCTGCGGGCTACTTCGGCTGGCTGGCAATTCAAACCACCTTGAGGATGATGTTATGACCAAAAAACAACGTGTTTTGCGCCCGCTCTTTGCGGGCCTGATCGCCTTAACGGCGTGGCGGGCCATGGCCCTCGGCGCTGGTGATCCCGCGCCAGCGTTCGACGCCAGCAAGCTCAACGGGGAGCCAGTGCGGCTCGAAGACCACCTTGGCGAGAGGCCGGTTTACCTGAAATTTTGGGCCACCTGGTGCAAGTACTGCGTCAGCGAAATGCCGCACCTGCAGGAGATCCAAGACCGCTATGGCGACGAGATAGTGGTGTTGGCGGTCAACGTCGGTATCAACGAATCGGTCGGGGGCGTCGAGCGCTTCTACCGCGAGCGGGGCCTCGAGTTGCCCACAGTCTTCGATGCCGACGGAACCTTGAGCTCGAGTTACAAAATCATCGGCACCCCGAGTCATGTGCTGATCGGGCTCGACGGGCGCATTGACTATCGCAGCTCCCTCGCCACCGATGAGTTGGATCGCCGGCTGGCGGTCGCCGCCAAGAGCGTGCAAGCAAACAAGGTTCTGACAAACAAGGTTCCGACAAACAAGGAGGACCGACCATGAGACTGATGCTGTTTCTAATGCTGTTGTTGACGCTCCCAGCCAAGGCTGAAAACTACCGAACCCTGCAAGGTGCTGAGATACAAATTCCCCAACAGGGCTGGGCGCATCTGGTGTTTATCGACCTTTGGCAAAGCTACAGCGGCGAGGGTCCCGAGCGGGTGTTGGTGCAGCTGCCCACCGAGGTCCGAGAAAAGATGTTCAGACTTTGGGTTCAACCCAGGCTCAACCTGATGGAAGCCGATCTCCAGGGTTATCAGCAGGCCTTCCCTACCTCGACGCCACTGGTGCTCGATGAGCAGTTTTCGTTAATGCGCCGCTACCGGGTCTGGCAACTGCCAGTGCATGTATTGCTTCGCGATGGAGAGAAGGTATTCGCCGGAAGCGACGCCGAACTGATCGAATTTATTGACAGTCAACAACAAGCGGGGACTCTCTAATGTCTCGAGTGACATATCAACTTCGTAGCCTTTTGATATTGGCGATCTTTCTTCTGCCACCTGCGGCAAGCGTCGCAGAAGACCTTCTACCCCCGGCGCATTTATTGGCTGGCCTCGAAGTGATCGGTAACCAAGCCGTGCCGTCGCTGGACGGCGATAAACCGGTGCAGCTGATTTTTCTCGATGCCCGCTGCCCGAATACGCACTTTCCCAACTGCGAGTCGGTGCTTCGACAATTGCACGAGAGCTACCGCGAAGGCGAGCGCTGGGTGGCGATCATCAACAGTTTTTACATCGATACCAACGCTATACGCGGTTTTATTCAAGAAAACCAACTGGCCCTACCGGTGTTGTTTGATAGTGAGCGCCGATTGTACGAGCGCTTTCATGTTTACGCTACACCCTACTTGATCACACTCAACCGCGATGGCGAGGTGCTGTATCGGGGCGAGGACTTTTCCCAGCTGCAAACACAAGGAGAGCATCATGCGCACTAACGCAAACATAACTCGCACTGGCATTGCCATTCACTGGTTAATGGCGTTGGCGATTCTGGGCATGCTCGGCCTCGGCCTTTATATGGTTCAAGGCGAGCACTTTCACTTATATCACCTGCATAAGTCCATCGGTGTGCTACTACTGCTAGCCATTCTTGGGCGCCTTTGGTATCGGCTGCGCCAGGGGTGGCCAACACCGGCGGGAAACTATCCGCGCCATGAGCGGTTGCTGGCCAAGGCCAGTCACTGGTGTCTGCTCGCTGGCATTCTATTGCTGCCCCTGACCGGTATGCTCTATTCGGGAGCGAAAGGCTACGGCATCAGTCTGTTCAGTTTACCCTTGTTTCCGAAGAATCTGGGCCCAGAGGGCATAGAACCTTTCCATTCCGGATTGGCAGCGATCAGCAACCAAGCCCACAGATTTGTCGGCTACGCGCTGTTGGGAATAATCGCACTGCACGCGCTGGGTGCGCTCAAGCATCACTTTATCGACCGCGACGACACCTTGCGCCGTATGCTGGGGCGTGCCAAGGTCGTTCGTCGCGAAGACCCCCGGTCCTTTAACGCTGAAAAATTGGAACCTGGGCAATGAGCAACCGCAATATGCCTTTCTTGCAACGGATACTTCCTGCAAAAAGCTTAAATACGCGCGCTCTGGTATCCATTATTTTGCTATCGGTAGTAGTTGTGATGCTGACTACCTCGGTGTTGATGTTCTTTAAAAAACACAATACCACCACCAGCCTCGTCCATACCGTTCTTGGGCTGGCATTTCTGCTCGTTATTCTGTTGCATTTAAAAAACAACTTCGCGCCTATCAAGCAGTACCTAAAGTTCCGTCAGCGGGGCAAAGGGGGCCGGCTTAATGTGGCGGCGCCTTTGGCCGTTGCGCTGGTAGTGGTTGTTACGGCACTGTCCATCGGTCAATTTCGACCGCTACTGAGCTTTTACGCTTGGGGCAGCAGCTTGCGGGCGGGAGAAAAAGCGGCCGAGCAAACCAGCTTCAGTTACCTCAGGGTCAATCGAGCGTCTTCTTTAGGCATCGGTGATTCGCTCACTATCGATCTTCGCAAAGGGCCCTACTTCGGCTGGCCGCAGTATGCTGTCTGGTTAGAGACACTGGAGGGCAAATTGATTCAGCCGCTCTATGTCACCGAAAAGCTCGCCAATAATCGTTTTGAGAATCGCGTAACACTCAAAGACAGCAGCGTTGTTCTTACCGACAACTCAGCATTGGCGGATGACGGAGTGTGGGAGCAGACCTTCGATATTGTTCATGAACCCACCAGCGCCGAGAAGAGGTTTCGCCCCGAATCTCTTCCGGTGTTTCTGCACAAAATCGCTCAGGCGGAAGGCAGTCCAAGGTCCAGTGCGACACCGGACTTGGATGGCTACAGCGGCGCTACCCTAACCGAAAACTTCCTGCTTAGGACGCGCACCGACGATGCGGCTACCCAGCCTTACAAAATACGCCTGGAAATAAACCAGTCGTTCGATTTCAACCACTACTACTCGAGTAACCGCTTCCCAGACGACCCCGTTTATTCGGGGGACGGCTTCAGCGCTCAGCCCTCGGTAATCTATGAGGC
>CAZKCY010000196.1:0-5361 GCA_964551155.1 uncultured Marinimicrobium sp.
GAGAGATGTGCACCAGACCGTCTTTGCCGGGCAGGAAGTTAACGAAAGCACCAAAGTCCATGATCCGTACGACCTTGCCTTCGTAAACCGCGCCAATTTCGGCTTCCGCGGTAATGCTCTCGATACGATTTACTGCGGCTTGCAGAGCTTCGTTGTCGGAAGCATAGATCTTCACCACACCGTCATCGTCGATATCGACAGAAGCGCCGGTTTCTTCGGTGATCGAGCGAATAGTGGCGCCGCCCTTACCGATGATGTCGCGAATCTTATCGGGATGCACTTTGATGGTCTCAAAGCGGGGCGCGTTTTCGCTGACCTTGGCCCGGGACTCACCCAGAACCTTGTTCATCTCACCCAGAATGTGCAGGCGAGCGTTCAACGCCTGCTCCAGAGCGGTTTCCATGATCTCTTCGGTAATGCCCTGGATTTTGATATCCATCTGCAGCGCGGTAATACCACTAGTAGTACCGGCCACTTTAAAGTCCATGTCGCCCAGGTGGTCTTCGTCACCGAGAATATCGGTCAGCACGGCAAAACCGTTGTCGTCCTTCACCAGACCCATGGCGATACCGGCTACCGGCGCCTTCAAGGGCACACCGGCATCCATCAGCGCCAGGCTGGCACCGCAGACTGAAGCCATGGAGCTCGAGCCGTTGGACTCGGTAATCTCACTCACCACCCGCAAGGTATAGGGGAAATCTTCCTGGGTCGGCAGCACTGCTGCGACACCGCGGCGGGCCAGGCGACCGTGGCCAATTTCACGCCGACCGGTACCGCCCATGCGACCGCACTCACCCACCGAATAGGGAGGGAAGTTGTAGTGCAGCATGAACGGATCTTTGCGCTCGCCTTCGAGGGCATCGATGATCTGGGAGTCGCGCGCGTTACCCAAGGTAGCCACGACCATGGCCTGGGTCTCGCCGCGGGTGAACAGCGCCGAACCGTGAGCCTTGGACAATACACCCACTTCCACTTCGATGGGGCGCACGGTCTTGGTGTCGCGACCGTCAATGCGCGGCTTGCCGGCAACGATATTGCTGCGCACCACTTTTTTCTCCACCGAAGCAAAAACGGTTTTCACGTCCTCGGCGGTGATGTTGGTTTCTTCGTTGGTCAGCTGCTCAACGGCTTTGCTGCGCAACTCGGACAGGCTCTCATAGCGCTTGGCCTTGTCGGTAATGGTGTAAGCCACTTCGATCGGAGAGGCGAAGTGCTGTTCGACCTGAGCCTTAAGGCCGGCGTCAACTTCAGCAGCCTGCCATTCCCAGCGGGGCTTGCCGGCGTCGCGGGCAAGTTCGGCACAGGCCTGGATGACCACCTGCATTTCCTGGTGGGCGAACAAAACCGCGCCCAGCATTATGTCTTCCGGCAGTTCCCGAGCTTCTGATTCCACCATCAGCACGGCATCTTTGGTACCGGCGACCACCATGTCCAGCTCGGAACTTTCCAGAGCGGAATAACGGGGATTCAACAGGTAACCCTGCTCTTGGGTGTAACCCACTCGCGCGGCACCGATGGGGCCATCAAAGGGAATACCTGAAACCGCCAGAGCAGCAGAGGTACCGATCATAGCGGGGATATCCGGGTCCACATCTTTAGTGGTGGACATTACCGTGCAAACTACCTGCACTTCATTCATAAAGCCCTTGGGAAACAACGGGCGAATGGGGCGGTCGATCAAACGGGAAGTCAGGGTCTCTTTTTCTGAAGGGCGGCCTTCACGCTTGAAGAAGCCTCCGGGAATTTTACCGGCGGCGTAGGCGCGCTCTTGATAATGCACGGAAAGGGGGAAAAACGGCTGGCCGGGCACTGACTCTTTGTTGCCCACTACGGTACACAAAACCGCTGTATCACCCATGGTTACCAACACCGCGCCTGTAGCCTGACGGGCTACACGACCGGTTTCCAGCGTTACGGTCTCATCGCCGTACTGAAATTTCTTAATAATCGGATTCACTCTTCTATCCTTCTCTGACATTACATTGTTGACGTTTTTACAAATTCACACTTACGGATACTGCACTCTCTGCCGGGAGTAACATTCCGAGCGGAGTAGTTCGCGCGCGGGACAACTTCCGGCCTAACAGCATTCCGGCATCCATCAACGATGAACGCCGAAATGCGGAAAAAAAAGTGCCCGCATAGCGGGCACAAAACAAACTTAACGACGCAGGCCCAATTTCTGGATCAAAGCGACATAGCGCGATTGATCTTTGCCTTTCAGGTAATCCAGCAGCTTGCGACGCTGGTTTACCATGCGGATCAGTCCGCGACGAGAGTGGTGATCGTGCTTGTGACTCGCGAAATGGTCTTGCAGCTTGTTGATGTTTACGGTCAACAACGCCACTTGGACTTCGGGAGAGCCGGTATCACCCTCAGCTTGTTGATGCTCTTTTACGACTTCAGCTTTTTCTGCAGCACTCAGTGCCATGGTTAGTTCCTCATTAATATGCGGTTAAAGGTACTGCCACACCCGCGCATATTTACAGGTGGGCAAAGGCGGTCCCAGCTCTCTAGGAGTGGGATCCGCACTATTTTGTTCCCCAAGACGGATCTTGGGAAACAAATCCGAGGTAATTCGGCGTCTGTATCGACTTTTACAACTAGCCAGTGGCCGATTGGCTGGCAATCAGGCGTTTCGGGGCCACCTGGCCCTCACCGCTCAGCTCACCAAGCCCCAGAAACCGGGGCTTGGGCTCGGTTTGGGCAAAGACTCGCACCATATCACCTTCATCGCCTAGGCGGTAGACCTGGCCATCCATGACCGGATTACCCAGGCGAAAGTAGTAAGCGCTCGCCTCTGGCAGCACCAGGGCCGGCAAGCTCGCAACCGGGGCATCGGCGGGCAACAGGTGGTGATCGAGCACCTCGGGCAAGCCCTCGCCGAGTTCGGCCTGCAGTTGTTCCAGGGTCACCGCCTGGCTAACGTCAAAAGGACCGGTGGCGGTTCTGTGCAGGGTTTCCACCCGACCGCCGCAGCCCAGCGCGGCACCCAAATCTTCCGCCAGTGAGCGGATATAGGTGCCTTTGGTACAGTGCACTTCCACATCCACTTCGGCCGCCGGGCCTGGGCGAAAATCCAGCATCTTAATACTGAAAATGTGAATAGCGCGCGCCTTGCGCTCTACTTCCTTGCCCTCGCGCGCCAGCTTGTAAAGCGGCTGGCCCTGATGCTTGAGGGCCGAATACATGGAGGGCACCTGTAAAATATCGCCTTCGAATTGAGTCAAAGCCGCAGCGACTTGGGCGGCACTCAAATGCTCAGTGGGACTCTGCGACAAAACTTCCCCGTCAGCATCGCCGGTAGCGGTGACTTCGCCCAGGCGAAACGTGCTTTGATAGCGCTTGTCCGCATCCAGCAGAAACTGCGAAAACTTGGTCGCCTCGCCAAAGCACAGAGGCAGCAAGCCGGTGGCGAGCGGATCCAAGCTGCCGGTATGGCCCACCTTGGCGGCAAAGAACAAACGCTTGGCTCTCTGCAGCGCTTGATTGGAGCTCATGCCGGCCGGCTTATCGAGCAATAAAACGCCGTCGATGGCGCGACCCTTGCGCTGGCGCCCCATCAATCGACCTCGTTGTCTTTGTCCGAAGATTCATCGGCGCCGTGCTTGGCCCGGTCATCGGCAACGGCTCGATCAATCAAGGAGGAGAGCTGCTGACCGCGGATCGAGGTCTTGTCATAAATAAACTGCAGACGCGGCACAGTGCGCATGCTCAGCTCTTTGGCCAGCAAGCTGCGCAAAAAGCCCGAAGCCTTATTTAAAATGCCAGCGCTCTCCTGGCCTTGCTCGTCGCTATCGACACCCACGAAAGTCACATAGACCTTGGCGTAAGCCATATCGCGGGTGACTTTAACGTCGTTAATATTGACCATGCCGACCCGCGGGTCGCGCACTTCCTGGGGAATCAGTTTGCCCAACAGACGCTGGATCGCATCCGACACCCGGTCTGAGCGGGTAAATTCTCTAGGCATAAGCCTTTAAACCTCTCAATATCGAGCTTGTTGCTCGAGCGACAGCACCGCCATTCAGCTCAAATAAGCTCGACCACAAGCGAAAACGCCCCAGCATCGAGCCGGGGCGTCGGGGTTAAGCGCGAGGCTTAGAGTTCCCGCGCCACCTCTTTAACATCGAAGACTTCGATTTGATCGCCCACTTTCACGTCGTAGTTCTTCACGCCGATACCGCACTCCATGCCATTGCGCACTTCGTTGACATCGTCTTTGTAACGGCGCAGAGATTCCAGTTCGCCTTCGTAAATCACCACGTTGTCGCGCAATACCCGAATCGGCTTGTTGCGGTAAACAGTGCCCTCGATGACCATACAACCGGCCACTTGACCAAACTTGGGCGAGCTGAACACTTCGCGTACATCGGCAATACCGACGATGGTCTCGACCCGCTCCGGCGCCAGCATACCGCTCAGGGCACTCTTAACATCGTCCAACAGCTGGTAAATGATGCTGTAGTAACGAATCTCGACGCCTTCGTTTTCCGCCATGCGGCGCGTGGGAGCGCCGGCGCGAACGTTAAACCCGATAACAATCGCGCCTGAGGTCAAGGCCAGGTTGATATCGTTCTCGGTAATGCCACCGACACCCGAAGACACCACATTCACTGCGACCTCTTCGTTGCCGATTTCCGCCAGAGACGCATTGATTGCCTCCAGTGAGCCGCGCACATCGGTCTTGACTACCACCGGCAGCACACGCTTCTGCTCGCTGTCCATACCGGCAAACATGTTTTCCAGTTTGGCAGCCTGCTGGCGCTGAAGTTTTTCCTTGCGCTCTTTTTCGACCCGGAATTCGGCGATTTCACGCGCCTTGCGCTCATCGTCCAATACTGCAAAATCGTCGCCGGCGCTGGGTGCCGCGTCCAAACCGAGAATTTCCACGGGTGAAGAGGGACCCACTTCGGAAACCTGCTGGCCCAACTCATTGCTCATGGCGCGTACGCGGCCATAGCTCTGACCGGCAAGCACCAGATCGCCCTGCTTGAGCGTGCCCTGCTGAATCAGCAAAGTGGCGACTACACCGCGGCCTTTGTCCACCCGAGATTCAACCACCACGCCTTTGGCGGGCGCGTCTGCGACGGCTTTAAGCTCGAGAATTTCCGCCTGCAGCAGAACCGCTTCGAGCAACTGGTCGATACCTTCCCCGGTGTGCGCGGAAACCGGCACAAACTGGGTCTCGCCACCCCACTCCTCGGGCACGACTTCTTTGGCAACCAGCTCGTTCTTTACTCGATCCAGGTCCGCGCCTTCTTTGTCGATTTTGTTGATCGCGACGACGATTGGCACACCGGCGGCGCGGGCGTGCAGGATCGCCTCTTCGGTCTGGGGCATTACGCCATCGTCGGCGAC
>CAZKCY010000197.1:0-5314 GCA_964551155.1 uncultured Marinimicrobium sp.
TAGTACGTTAAGCCCCCAAAATTTTGGAAATTTGTTCGGACCAGATTCAGCACCACAGCTAAGGAGTTTTTAATGAGCCAGACACATTTGGAACTGACCCAGGTTGGTATCGATTTTCCCACCCCCAAGGGGTCTTTTTGCGCCTTGGAAAACGTCAATTTGAAAATGGCCAAAGGCGAGTTTGTATCGCTTATTGGGCACTCGGGTTGCGGTAAATCCACAGTCATGAATATAGTCGCGGGGCTCTACCAGGCCACCACTGGCGGCGTAGTTTTGAACGGCAAAGAAGTTGACGCCCCTGGACCGGAGCGGGCGGTGGTGTTTCAAAACCATTCGCTGCTGCCTTGGCTCAGCGCTTATGAGAATGTCGAGCTGGCGGTGCAGCAGGTGTTCAAAAAATCCAAAAGCCGCTCTGAGATGCGCGCCTGGATCGAGCATAACCTGGCGCTGGTACAAATGACTCATGCGATGAATAAAAAACCAGACGAGCTTTCCGGCGGCATGAAGCAGCGAGTGGGCATAGCCCGGGCTCTGGCCATGGAGCCCCAAGTCCTATTGATGGACGAGCCCTTTGGCGCGCTCGACGCCCTAACCCGCGCACACCTGCAAGATTCACTGATGTCGATCCAGAGCGGACTGGGCAACACCGTCATTATGATTACTCACGATGTCGATGAGGCGGTATTGCTCTCGGATCGAATCGTGATGATGACCAATGGCCCGGCGGCAACCGTGGGAGAAATACTGGAGGTCAAGCTCGACCGGCCCCGTGATCGCCTGGCCTTGGCCGACGACCCGGAATACAACCGTTGCCGCAGCGCAGTGCTGCGCTTTCTTTACGAAAAACAGCGCAAGATCGAACCCCTATCGGAGCACAAAGCCAAAGCGCAAAAAGAACAGTCCAAAGTACCGCGACACAGAGTGGCCTGAGGTAGAGCTGTGCAAAGCTAGCCCAAGCGCCGCGTCTATGGGTCTATGGGTCTATGGGTCTATGGGTCTATGGGTCCATCATAATGCGGCTTGAACCTGGGCGGTGTCGCGCAAATCCTGCAGATCAGAACGGAAGCGCTCCAGCCATTGGCGAAAGGTGCGACGCCAGGCGGCGCGCTGGTTGCCACTAGTATTGCGCGACGAAGCGTCGACGGTGGTGGTATTGCCGAAGGCGGTGACGCCGAAATTTCTCGGCGTTACGGTCACTCCGTCTTCCAGCACCGCAATCAATTCACCGGTCTGGGAGTTGGCCAATACCGCCTGCATGCGCAACTCGCCAAATTCTGTGGTGGTGATGTCCGCGGCTGTGTGCACGCCCATGGCGCCTGCGCCCGCTCTGTGGGTCTGAGGTCTGAAACTTTTCAACCGAAACTCCACCGCCAGCACATTGGGCCCGCCGGTATTGGTCAACTCAAATGACTTGCCCTCGGAGAATAGATGCCGGGCAAGCTCGTCGAAAGACTCAACAAAAGGCAGCATCTCTTCATAGGTCACGCCTTTCCAGCTTCGGTTTACACTGTCGGTTCCAGAGGGCAGTATCAACATGCCGTCTAGCTGAATCGGAAACAGAATTATTTTGTCGTATTTGGCAAATTCGGCCCGATCTTTGACCACGAAGCGATCAAATTTGCGATCGTTGAGCTGATAGTAGTTCCCCGACAGGCCTTCGCCTTCTAGCGGCGTATCGGGTGGAGCGGCGCAGCCGGCCGCTAAAACGAGGGTTAAAGCTAGAGCCAGAAATACGAAATTTTTCATGTTGAGCGCGCCCTTCTACTTATTAGCACTGCTTTATCGGGATCGAGCGAAGTATTTGGACCGATTCCGCAGGCTATTGTTATTCTGAAAGGAGCCGGCAAGGCCCCGAGATCCAATGCCCGATACTAATTCAACCCGCCACAAGACTCTACCGGTTTTACACTAGCAGGGGTTGAACCTCGAGCCCAACTCAGTAGAAACGCCGACTAGCTTCCCTCTATCCGGAAGCCCACCTTGATCACCACCTGATAGTGCGCCACTTGGGCGTTCTCGATATGGCCGCGGGTTTCCTGCACTTCGAACCACTCCATGTTCTCAATACTTTTGCTACATTCAGAGAGAGCGTTGTTAATCGCATCTTCAATGCCCGTGGTTGAAGAACCTACGACTTCGAGCTTTTTGTAGGTGTGATGATTCGACATGACAACCTCCGTTTTTTGAAACATGAATCCTCAGTATGGCACAGGGATTGGGGGTTCAGCAGACTGAGCCGGATACAGGGGGTAGATCGCTATGGGCAAGAAAAAGGCCAAAGCCGGCGACTTTGTGATTCAAAAGCACGACGCCAGTCAGCTGCACTACGATTTCCGGCTAGCCTACGACGGCGCGCTTAAATCCTGGGCGGTCCCCAAAGGCCCCTCACTGGACCCTTCGGAAAAACGTCTGGCGGTGGAGGTCGAGGACCATGAGCTGGATTATGCCGACTTCGAGGGCGTGTTACCCGAAGGCGAATATGGCGCGGGCACGGTTATGGTCTGGGACAGAGGCACCTACGACAATCTGCGCTCGGATCACAGCATGGTTCAGGCCCACAAAGACGGTCTGCTGGAATTCTGGCTCAAGGGCGAAAAAATTCGCGGCGGCTATGCCCTAAAACGGATCAGAGGCGGCAAAAAGCCTCAATGGTTGCTGATCAAAATGGATGACAAGGAGGCGGACGCCCGCCGTAATCCGACCTCCACGCAAACCGAATCGGTCAAAACCGGTCGGGAGTTAGACGAGATTGCCGCCGAAGAAGACGACGACGATTAGCAAAACCAAAACCTTCCGCATTGAGAGCAAAGCCATGAGCCAGTCTAGTTACTCCGGTCATCGCCTGGAATTGTCCAACCTGGACAAAACCTTCTTTCCAGACGACAAAATTACCAAGGGCGATTTAATCGACTATTACCAACGCATTGCAGACCATATGCTGCCCCATCTAAAAGACCGACCCCTGACTTTGCACCGTTTCCCCGAGGGCATAGACGACAAAGGGTTTTTTCAGCAGGCGCGCAGCGATCACTATCCCGACTGGATGCCGGGGCTGGAAATCGACCACGGCGGAGATACCGGGGTTAAGGAGCATATTCTATGCCCCGATCAAGGCGGCTTAGTGTATTTGGCGGACCAAGGAGCAATAACCTTGCACAGCTGGCTAAGCAAAAAAGGCCAACTGGATTATCCCGATCAGCTGATCGTGGATTTGGACCCACCGGGGGAGGATTTCGAGCCGGTGCGTCGAGCCGCGAAGCTGGTGCGCGAGGCTATGCGCGAGCTGGGTTTGACGCCCTTCTTGAAAACCACGGGTTCCCGCGGTCTGCATCTGGTGGCGCCGCTTAAGCCCAAGCAGAAGTTCGACCGAGTGCGGGAATTAGCCGGCCAATTCACCAAGCGCCTAGCGGCGGCCCATGACCAAGAGCTGACCACCGAACAACGCAAAAACAAACGCCAAGGGCGTATCTACTTGGACATAATGCGCAACGCCTTCGGCCAGACAGCGGTGGCGCCCTACGCGGTGCGCGCACTACCCGGCGCGCCTGTGGCGGCGCCGCTGACCTGGGATGAACTGGACGATGGCGACCTGGGCCCACAGAGCTTCAATATTAAGAATGTATTTCGTCGCCTGGGTCAAAAACAGGATCCCTGGGCGGCGATGGGTCGTCACAGTGTGGATATGGAATCCGTAGCCCAGGCTATGGATAAGAATGAGGATTGTGGATGCGCGGCGGGGGAAAACTAAACCGCAGGCAAGTTAATTGGCCCGACCGTAAGTCAGAGCCACCGCCAGCGCCACTCCCAGCGCCGCGACTATGTAGTTCATGATCATGCCCCATTTGATGCCGTATTTCTCCGGAAACTCTGACGGATTCAGAGTGCGTACCACGGCCATAAACTGACGCGATGAATAGGCGGAAGAAAAGGCGCCCAGGGCGATAAAAGCGAGTCCCAGCCAGGTGGTCATATATTGATCCACCTGACTCAGGCTTCCGGGCGCGATGGTTTCGATCATCAAGCCCGCGCGCTCCACAACAAAACCAAAGGCAATAAAAGCCAGGCTGGTCCTGTTCCAGGCCAACAGCGTTCGCTCGGCGGCAAATAGGACTCGGGGATCGTTTAAGTTGCTCACATTTGCTCCCTTAGGTCAGCATTTTCAGATACTGCTGCACCACCACCGCATTGTTGTGTTCGGTGTCACTGGCACTGAACACTAACGTCACTTTTTGTTTTTGGGCTCGCTCGGCCAAGGGCTTTAATTCCTCCCGATGATCTTTCAGCTCCGCCAGATAGTCTTTGCGAAACTCATCCCAACTCAGCTGGTCGGCGTGAAAAGCCTTGCGCAACTCATCCGAGGGCGCCACCTCCTTGAGCCATTCATCGACTTCCAGCTGCTCTTTGGAAACTCCCCGAGGCCAGAGCTTGTCCACTAATACCCGGTAACCATCGCCCGACTCAGGCTCGTCATAGGCGCGCTTTAATGCAATGGACATGACACATACCTCCTTAGGCTTCTCCCGATCCAGGTTCCTCTTCAGTCTAGCAGGCCCTTGCACTCAGTTCCGATACCGAAATGCCTTTTCAATCATCTCGTAACCGAGTGGATCGTAGTCTCTAAGCTCTTCCCGATTGAAGGGGTAGTAGTGATTGCCCAGATGATAAATCTTGGCGAGCTCGGCGAAGTATTCACGCGGATCGCTGATAGCGTAGGCCCGCGTTATAACCCTTCCGCGATCGTTTTTGACGTTGAGATAGAGTTTACTGGCTTGCGCATTTTCGTAAGCGGCCTTCAAATTTTGATAGATTTTCCGCCAGTGGTAGTAGTAATAGGCATGGCTGAGTTCGTGCAGTGCGGTTTGCGCCGCCCGGGCTTCGCTGTAGTGGTTCAAATAATCCTTCACTGAGCGAATCACGACACTGTCGTCGAAGCGAGGTGAAGTGCTGTTACCTTTGCGAAAATACCATTGGCCGCCCTTGCGGCCACCGGTGCGCGATTCCTCCCCGGTAAAGAAAAAGTACTTTATCCCGGCGAACTGCTTCTGGATGCCTAGAGGCAAGGTCGCCATGGCGGTCGCGGTAGCCTGTTCCAATTTTCGCGCCGCTTGATCCAGCTGTTTAGGGTCGGAATCAATCAGTTTTTGTTCGGCGATGATATTCAATGAATATCCCGGCACCGGCGCATAAGCTCTGTAGGCGTAGTTGTAGTATTCCTCGCTCACCAAGGTGCCGAACTGAGAATGCGTGTTGTGCAATTTGACGTCATAAACTTCGGGCGCCCGCTCGGCTTTCCCCGCCAATTTGGGGCAGCGTC
>CAZKCY010000198.1:0-5313 GCA_964551155.1 uncultured Marinimicrobium sp.
GGGCCTGCAGGATGGTGGTGACGTAGTTAAGGCCGCCCATGGTGAAAGCAACGATAAAAATACCCAGCGAGGCGAGCATGCAAATCATGCCCCAGTCGTGACCGGGGGTGCCTTCCATGATCGATTGCGGTGGGTAGAGCGTCCAGCCGGCGCCGGAAGGGCCATCGGGTACGAAAAAGCTCGCCAGCAACACAATCACCGCCAACAGATATGTCCAGTAGCTAAGCATGTTCAAATAGGGAAAGACCATGTCGCGGGCGCCGATCATCAGCGGAATCAGATAATTGCCGAAGCCGCCCAGCAGCAGGGCGGTAAGCAGATAGACGATCATGATCATGCCATGCATGGTCACAAACTGTAGATAAGAGTTGGGATTGATAAAATCGAAAGTGTCGGGAAAGCCGAGTTGCAAACGCATCAGAGCCGAGAGCAGAAGCGCGATCAAGCCGACAAAAGTGGCGGTGACCGCGTACTGAATGGCGATCACCTTGTGGTCCTGGCTCCAGATATACTTGCTGACAAAGCTGCTCGGTTCGTGCGTCTCTGCCGGCTGATCTGCGATGGCGGTGTAAGTCATCCTTCCCTCTCGGAGTGTCGACAAAAATTCTGTTTGGCAGGGCGCGAATTATTCAAGACTGTTGATGTAACTGGCCAGATCTTCAAGAGCCTCTTCGCTGTGGAGCGTGCGTGCCATAAGTATCATTTGCGAGCCATAGGCATCTTCGGGGTGGCTGCCGCGAATACCCTGCTTGAAATTTTTCAGCTGCCGAACTAAATACCAGTCATGTTGCCCGGCGAGTTTGGGCGCCATGGTGGCGTAATTGCCCTCGGCTTCTTCGCCGTGGCAACTGCTGCAATTGCTGTAATAACGCCGGCCTTTTTCGGCATCGCCCTCCAGAGTTGCTTCGGCGGCCTGGTCGGGAAAGGTCTCTATATAAGCGGCAACATCGGCAATGGCCTGATCATCGGATAATGTGGCCATCATGCCAGCCATCTGTTGACCGTATTGGTCTTGTTCGTGGGCGCCGCGTATGCCCTCTTTGTAATAATGCAATTGACGCCTGAGGTAGCGAGCCCTCAAACCGCTGATTTTGGGGGCGTTCATATTCTTATTGCCCTGGCCTTGAGCGCCGTGGCAACTGCTGCAGGTGTTGTAGAGCGGCTTGCCGGCTTCGGCGTTGCCTGGCCCGGGCTGTTGGGTCTCTGCAAAAGTTGGGTGGCTCTGCTCCCATTGGGCGTAAGTTTCCTGGTCTTCCACGACCACGCGACCACGCATGGCGTGGTGGGCCATGCCGCACAATTCCATGCACATTATGTCGAAGGCTCCGGTACGGGTGGGTTCCACCCAGAACTGACTTTCCATGCCGGGTATCAAATCCATTTTGGCGCGGAACTGAGGTACGCCAAAATTGTGCAGTACATCCTTCGACCGTAAAACAAACTCTACCGGTCGATTCACGGGTAGATGCAGTTCATTACTGAAAATTAGTCGATCGTCCTGGCCCTTGGGGTCGTTGGGATCGACGCCAAAGGGGTTTTGTTGGTCGATAAAACGCGCTGCGACTTGGCCAAGCTCGCCATCTTCGCCCGGTAAGCGAAAGCTCCAGTGCCATTGTTGGCCCACAACTTCCACTCGGTCCGCATCTTTCGGCGTATCGACGAAATCGGCCCAGACGAACAGCCCGGGCGCCAGCATGGCCACAATGCCAACGGAGGTGATCCCGGTCAGCCAAAGTTCCAGTTTTTTGTTTTCCGGCTCATAGTTGGCGTTGCGATCGGAGCGAAACCGGTACCGAAAGATGGCTAGGGCCATAAACAAGTTTACGGCGACAAAAACGAAACCTGTTACCCAAAGCGTGATGTTGATGGTCGAGTCAATGCTAGTCCAATTAGAGGCAATTTCCGTTAACTGCCAGGGGCTGGCAAAATGAAATATGACGGTTGCCAAGACCAGCAACACCAGTATCGTGACCAGTATCATCTGCGCTTTGTCCTTTGTTTATTCTGTTGTTTCCGAAGCTCGAGTCCTTGGCCAGGGAGCGGCGTTTACCGGCGCCGCCGCTCTTCGGGTGGCCGACGATTAGCTATCAGGGTGCCCAGCGGATGAATTTGGACCACTGCTTGCGCAGCCCCACAACCCACCCAGGCGTGGCATCGCCGGTGCCGGCGGCATGAACACTGGGAAACTGCTTGAGTATCCGGGCCACTTGTTCTTCTCTATTTTCCTCGACGTCGAGGATCAGCACATGTTTGCCGGTACTCAGCGCATGCTCGAATTTTTTGTAATCGTGATGAGGCTCTTGAAAGCCAATAAAGCCCCCCTCCCAAGTACAGAAGCCGAGTAAAATGACCGATAGGAAAAGAATTGGCACCCAGTAAAAGCTTTCGCTTAGGCCAACAAAGTAGGCAATAAGAATGGGAATAGCCGCCATGACTATGCCGATAATGAGACCGATAATGGTTGACCTCACGACATCGCCGCGCAACAGCGATTCGAGTCGATGCAATTGATGTTGGTCGACACCGGCTTCATCATTGCTGAGCACGTGAATTTGAGCGCGATCAATGCCTTCGCTTTCGAGTTTTTGTTCGACGGCTTCCATGTCATCGAGATTATGGCTTAGGTAAAAATGGCGTTTCATAAGTGAGTCACCTTGTTGGAAGTGTATTTCCTTTGGTAAAGCGACCAGTTGATATCTCAACGGTCTCTAGTAGATACGACCATTGTTAGGTTCTGGATTGACTATTTATTTGGATTCTAAAAGAGTATAGCAGCCCCGAAAAAATCTATGAGAATGGAGCGAATAGCTTAGAGGCAGCGAAAGCTACTTAAAAATATTCTTGATATAAATTTCTGAGCATAGAATTAATAGCTATGTATCTGGGAAAAATTTGATCAATATCCGAGTCTGTTATGCGCTCTGTTTATTTAAAAAGATGTTGATATTCAAAATAAATTTGAGCTTCGGGAGAGTGTTAGGTAGTGGCAGAGCGCTTAAAAACGCTGGCAAGTGGTATGAAGGGTGAGCGGGCACAAAAAAGGGCTTCCGAAGAAGCCCTTTTGAGGATCGTTAGCTAGAGCGCAGATTAGTGCTCGTGGCCGCCGGCGCCATGGACGTGGCCATGGTCTTTTTCCTCTTCGGTAGCTTCGCGCACATCGGTGATTTCGACCTCGAAATTCAGGTTGACGCCCGCCAAGGGATGATTGCCGTCGATCGTCACGGTGTCGCCATCCACGCTCTGCACGCGCACAACCTGCAAGCCCTGTTCGGTCTGGGCGTGAAACTCCATGCCGGGTTCAATTTTCTCTACCCCGGTGAACATGCTGGCGGGCAGCTCCTGAATCATTTCTTCATTGCGCTCGCCGTAGGCTTCAGCGGCGGGTACAGCCACAGTCAGCTTGTCGCCAACCGCTTTGCCGGCCAGCTCTTTTTCCAGTCCCGGAATAATGTTGCCAACGCCGTGGAGATAAGTCAGCGGTTCTTTGCCTTCAGAGCTGTCCAGCACCTGGCCTGAGCTGTCTGTCAAAGTGTAGTGGAAGCTGGCGACAGAATTGTCCGATATGTTCATAGTAAAACCTTTTTTGCGGGTGAATGAAAAATCTATGTTCTGAGTGCGGACACTTTTGTGTGCCTGCTTTGGAGTCGGCGCTTTAAAAACGCTCGATGTTCTTTCCGTTAAGTTGTGCTTTAGTGATTGAGATGGTGTGCGAGTCGCCATCTTCTTTTTGCTGCAAGCGCACCAGCATGTAATCCCAGTCTTTGGCCAACCAGGCGTAAGTGACCCGATCGTCATCGTCGCGGCTGCGCATAACTTTGACGGTGTTGACCTTACCCAGCGGGGTGTCGAGCACTTCCTCACCGACGATTTCGAAGCGATATTTCTTCACTCGCCCGCCATCGGCAATGTGATAGCTTAGCTTGTCTTTGCCGGCAATTAAATCTTTCTGTAGTTGGATTTGGTAGCTGAGCTTGTCCTGAATGTTTTTGGTAATGTCCATTTTCCAGCTGTGACCCTCGACATTGTTGATCACTTTGCCCGCGTCCCAGTCAAAGGTAAGCTCGGCGTCGCGGTCCTTGCCCAGGCCTCGGCGCTTGTAAATATAGTGCTGAGGTTTGACCCGGCCATCTTCATCCCAGCGAAAATCGGTGATTTCTTCCATGCTGGCGAGCCAGGATTCAGCGAGAAAATGCAAGCGCTGGCCTTCGCCCTCCAAATCGGTCAGCCGGTGGGTGACGTCGATGGTGAAACCGAATACTGTGGTTGAATATTCATTGTGAAAGCTGCGGGGCATCTCGGCTGCCAGGCCGGGTGTCGCGTTAAGCAACAGCAATAGACTAGCGACGAGCGGTGCCAGAGCACGCTTTGCAAACATAAAAACTCCTTGCTGTTTTAGAGAGTACCTATTGGATACCCTGACGGGCCTAAAGGTTCGCCGTCCAGTAGCGCCTGCCCGTTATTCATTGTCAGGCGGCCTTGAGCGAACCACTTTACCGCCAGAGGGTAGATTTGATGTTCCTGGGCCTGCACCCGTCGTGCCAGGCTGCCTGCATCGTCATCGCTGGCGACCGGAATCCGAGCCTGGATAACAGCGGGGCCACCGTCGAGCTCGGCGGTCACGAAATGCACAGTGACGCCGTGTTCGGAGTCGCCCGCGGCCAATACCCGTTCGTGGGTGTGCAAACCTTGATACTTGGGCAACAAAGATGGATGAATGTTCAGCATCCGGCCGAGATAATGGCGGGTGAACTTCGGGGTAAGAATGCGCATGAAGCCGGCCAACACCACCAGATCGGGAGAAAAGTGGTCAATTTCCTTCCGCAGCGCGGTATCGAACTCTTCTCGGTCGCTGAAGCCGGTGTGATCCAGCACCCGGGTCTCGACCCCGGCGCGCTCGGCGCGCTCAAGGCCTTTTACGCCGGGGCGATTGCTGATAACCGCAGCCAGCTCTATAGGGAGCTCGCCGGCTTGCCAGGCGTCGATAAGCGCCTGAAGGTTGCTGCCGTTGCCGGAAATCAGCACCACTACCCGGCTGGGAGACTTGTTACTGGAGGTCAAAATTAAAGCCCTTGCAGATCAACGCGCGCTTCATCGGCGGCGACTTCGGCCACCTGGCCAATGACAAAGGGCGCTTCGCCGGCTTCTTTAAGCAGGGCTAAAGCACTTTCCTGGGCTTCGGCCGGAACCACTATCACCATGCCCACGCCGCAATTGAAGGTGCGGTACATTTCCCGGGCTGCCACATTGCCAGCGCGCTGCAGCCACTGGAAAACCGGAGGCAAGTCCCAGCTGCCGGTGTCGATCACGGCTTTG
>CAZKCY010000199.1:0-5312 GCA_964551155.1 uncultured Marinimicrobium sp.
CGCCGTGCGAGCTCAGGTAAGCCGCAACACCTTCCGGAGAAGCGTTCATACCCTTATCGCCTTCCTGCCAGCCGGCGGGACAAACTTCGCCGTGCTCCTGGTGGAATGCCAGAGCGTCGACCATACGCAGCATCTCGTCGACGTTGCGGCCCAAGGGCAGATCGTTAACAACCTGGTGACGCACCAGACCATCTTCGTCGATCAGGAAAGAGCCGCGGAAAGCCACGCCGCCTTCAGATTCTACGTCGTAGGCCCGGCAGATGTCGTGCTTGACGTCAGCAGCCAGAGTGTAACGCACGGGACCAATACCGCCGTCGTTAATGGCGGTGTTGCGCCAGGCGTTGTGGCTGAACTGAGAGTCGATAGAAACACCCACAACTTCCACATTGCGTTTCTTGAACTCTTCAATGCGGTGATCAAACGCGATCAGCTCCGAGGGGCATACGAAGGTGAAATCCAGCGGGTAGAAAAACAGTACCGCCTTCTTTCCCTTGATGGCCTGGTGAAAATTGTAGTCATCGACAATCTCGCCATTGCCCAGAACGGCTGACACAGTAAAGTCGGGTGCGGGTTTACCTACTAATACGCCCATAATTAATCTCCTAAAAGTTGGACTTGAGGGTGGATTACAAAATCGTTGTACTGCTCAAAGGTCTTAAAGAACCTAAAAATTTCTAACCAAGGTTTTGCCAATCAGAAGCAGCTGAGTTAATAGCACCCCGCTATAATACACGCCTGAATCTGAGTGTCCTATTGATTTTTTATATAGCGACAACAGAAGCAAACTATCTGTTTAATCGAGCCGGTATATCTCAAGACTATCAATCAGTCTTGGTTTATAGTAACCGTAAACGGTAATAATTCTCAAGCAGTGTTGACATAGATTCTCATTAGCACTAATATCTCCTTACTGCCACTTCGTCGAGTTTCTGGAGCCGAGCCTAATCATGTACGTCTGTCTCTGCAAAGGCATCACCGATCATCAAATCAAGGCGGCCGTCTATGAGGGCGCCACTTCCCTCGGGCGCCTGCGCCGCACGCTGGGGGTTGCCAGTCAATGTGGCAAGTGCACCTGTTTGACCAAAGAAATCGTTCAAGAGACTCTCAAGGAGCCGGCCCTGATTGACGGCTTGCCCCAATACTTCGCGGTCGCCTGACCCCATTTCCAATTCAAGTTCGGCTCCTGCCAGTGGGCTGGCTTTCACACGGGTAATAAGCCAGCCATTTCGCAGCCTCTTTGATATGGCGTCTGTGATCCAGTAACTCAAGCCCCAGTTCAAACTTATCCCACAAACTTGTCCCCCGCCGTCCGACGCTGAATCGCAATAACAATTAATCGCCATTGCATTTAATTTCCCTTACGCATCAAGCACTTAGCCTTGACAGCTCCTTGTGGTAAGCACAGAATGCTTGCTAATCTGTTATTCGGCTGGCGGCAAATCGCCCGGCCGACCAACGCACGCCCCAAGGAGAACACCATGAAAGGCGATACCAAAGTTATAGCAACACTCAATAAAGTTCTGGGCAACGAGCTGGTCGCTATAAACCAGTATTTCCTGCATGCGCGCATGTACAAAGACTGGGGCCTCAAGGAGCTGGCAGACCACGAATACGAAGAATCCATCGACGAAATGAAACACGCCGACATGCTGATCGAACGGATTCTATTTCTCGAAGGCTTGCCCAACCTGCAGGATCTAGGCAAGTTGCTGATCGGCGAAAATACTCAGGAAATGCTGGCTTCAGACTTAAAGCTCGAAGTCAGCGCAATTCAGGATCTGCGCGATGGCATAGTCTACTGCGAGTCGGTAAGGGATTTCGTCAGCCGCGATATGTTAAAAGAGATTCTGGATGCCGAAGAAGAGCATGTCGACTGGCTCGAAACTCAGCTGTCGCTGATCGATAAGGTCGGCATTCAAAACTACCTGCAGTCCAAAATGGGCAGTTAATGGGCAACTAAGCGACCGCTGAAAGCGGCCTTAGTCGAGAGCGGCGGCCAACAGCACCCCGCCTACCAATATTAGCGCCCCTACCCCGCAGCAGGCGAGCAGCCACCGAGATGGTGGCTCGCTCTCAAGCGGATTGTCTATCCGGTCCTGCTCCCAAACCCTTAGCACGCCAGCTTGAGCTTCGGCCTGAGATTCGGAATCGGAAGAACCCGAGCTAGTTTCCGCCAGCTCCTCGAGCACTTCGCTCTTGTCGGGCGAACCCTTAGAGCTATCGTTTGATTCAGGCTCAGCCTGCGGCTTTTGTTCGGCACTTTCAGAATTTACCGAGGTATTTGAGGCGATGACAGCCTCCGAAGCATCTCGCTCTGTTGAAACATCGAGGTTCGCCCTGGACGATGTGCTGCTCTGCGCTTCATTCAGGGACGCCAAAGCTTGGTCGCGCGCCGCCACCTCGAGCTGGGTTTGTGTGATTTCATTTAGGGCGGCAACCAATTCCGCACCAGTTTGATACCTGTTTTCGGGGGCAGGAGCCAAAAGTCGCTCTATAATCGGCTTAAATACCGAAAGACCTTCCGGCAGCGCCCACTCCGCAAATTCGGGCGCTCCAACCACTCTATTTCCCGGCTCTGCCTCGGTTTTCTGGTTCTCGGCCTGCGGATCTTCCCAAGGTACCCGCCCTCCGAGCAGGAGCAGCAAAATAGCCCCCAAACTGTATAAGTCAGAACGATGGTCGCCCTTCTGGCCCCGGCGCTGTTCAGGGCTAATATAGGGGCTCTCGCCAGCGACGATGGGCGCTCTCCCCATGACGAAATCGGTGACAATCACTTGGTGATCCCGATCCCGGAGTATGACATTGTCGGGATTCAGGCGACCGTGGTCGCAACCGCGGTGGTGGGCATAGTCCAGAGCGTCCGCTATAGCTCTCACCACCGCTAGCTGCTCGAGCAGGGTCAACTCAAAGCGTCTGTGTTTGAGAGTTCGACCAGCGATATAGGCCATAGCTAAATAACAGCCGCATTCCAGCTGGCCGAAATCGAAAACCTCGACGATATTCGGGTGATCGAGCTCCCTTAACAAGTGCGCTCGATAAAGAAAGGATTCAGTGAAATCGGGACAGGAACAAATTTTTGGTTTTACCAGCTTTAGAGCTAGCTCCCGCTCCATGAGCTCTCCGACCGCTAGATAGACGGTCGCCAGGCTTCCTTCGCCCAGCGTATCGATTAACTCGTAACCGGGTATCTCCATATTGCTATCCTTAGTCCCTCTCGAGATGAGCAAGCGAGGGGAGCAAGCTCAGCTAGCAAACCATGCGGCGTCGGTCGGCCTCAAGAATTCTCGAGCATTTTAACCAAATTGCGGAAAGCTTCCCGATTATCCTGATTCAGGCTCATCAGGATCTTGTGGGCTTCAATGACTTTGTTCTTAACTCTGGATTCTTCGATGTTTTGGCTCGCGAGGGACTGATCTGCCGCCACCGGAGCGTTTAGCTCACTGACGATGGTAAAGATTTCTTCAAATCCCATGGTCTGCAGCAGCCGGTTAATACTGGGATTAGAAGAATATACCAGCGGCGTAATGCCGTACCTATCGCGCCCCTGGAGAGCAATCTTGGCCATTAAACCAAGCGTGGTGCTGTCGATCGCTTCAGCTTCCGAAAGGTCAAAAAAGACGTCGGCAAAGCCCTGTTGGTTGAACATCGTATCGATGAACTGATCAAACGATATACACAGCGTCAAGCGAACGTCGCCCACCATTTTAATGACGTAGACTCCATCCTGGTCGGCTACCAAAATCTGACCGGGCCGCATAGGGACTTACCTCTTTATGATGGTCAATATCGCAATATCGTCTGGAGGATCAGTCAACTGCCTGATACCCAATACCTTGCATACACTATCAAGGCTAGCACTGTTTTGCCCAATGAGCTCGAGCATATGCGCCTCTTTGTCCTCAAGAGTTTTGGGGGGCAGTAACTCCAGCACCCCGTCTGAAAAACAGACCAACGAAAACTTCTCGGGCAATTGGCGACTGTTCACCGTCCAAACGACTGAATCAAAAATACCCACTGGTTTACCGGTGCCGGTGAGGAATTCGGCCCCTTGGGGGGTAACCAGAATCGGCATGGGAAGGTGGCCGGCCACCACGTAGCGCATTTGCTGAGTATGGGTATCAATTACCCCCACAAAGAAGGTCAAATGGTGATTGAGTCGGGTTTCGTTGAGCTCGCGATTTATCTGCTGAAGCATGATGTTGGCACCCTGCTCAAACGAGTCGCTGTCGCAGAACAGCCCCTCCTCCCGAACCATGCGGGTAACCAAATGCTTGAGCCAAATGGTGACAAATGCCGAAGAAGCGCCGTGCCCCGAGACATCGGCCAGATAAAAGGCCAAATAGCGCTGTTTTAAATAAGCGTAGTCGACAAAATCGCCGCTCAAGTATAAAGAAGGGGCAATGTGATGCGCGGCACTGTAACCCTCAGGGGTTTCAAGGGGCGCCGGCAAAAGTCGCTGCTGAACCTGCCGGCCGGCCTGCTGATCCCGCTCAAGCACCCGCAGATTCTCTCTGAGGCCGCGATTGGCGTATTCCAATTTATCTCGGTAACGCTGATTCTGAATCAGCAAGTCGCGGCGCTCCAGCGCTTTGCGCACCGAGTGCACCAGCATCTCCATATCCACTATGGGCTTGATCAAATAGTCGCTGGCCCCTAGACGCAAAGCCGATACCACATCGCCCATCACCCCCGCGCCTGAAACCACTATGACCGGCAGGTCGGGCGATTGATCGTGAATGGCTTTTAACACCTGAAGGCCATCAAGACCCGGCATGCGCAGATCGGTAATCACCAGCTCGGGCATTTCGGTGCGAAATGCTTCCAGACCGGCGGGACCCTCGCTGGCCTGAAGCACCTCGAAACCGCTATCTTCCAAGTAGGCGACGATACTTTGGCGGACAGGTTTGTCGTCGTCGATGATCAGCAGTTTTCTGCTTACGTCTGTCATCTGAATTTCAGTCCAGCCGGAGGCGAAAAAGGGGTTTATATAAGGCGCAATACACTACTCCCTTAACCACTTTGGCGCAAGAGAACACCTATGATCAGCACTTTTGGAGTCGTTGAGGCAATTGCGACACCGGTCTCGATTCGCCCCAATGCGACTGTTCAAGTCTGGCTTTTTGGAGTAGATTTATCTCAAAGGCAAGGGCTGATCGTTCGCCCCGGACAACCATAACAGGCGCAAAGCCCAAAACTAGCCTAGCGCCCAGAGATTGAGAGGAATGAGCTATGAGCTTAGTCGATCGAGCCTTCAGCGAAAAACGCGACTTTATTCGCATGAAAATTGATACGCCTATCCGCGCCCAACTAAC
>CAZKCY010000200.1:0-5298 GCA_964551155.1 uncultured Marinimicrobium sp.
GTGGGAATCAAGCCCAAAGTGTCGCAAATCTCAACATTTGAGACCGATCTGCTTACAGCAGCAGCTGTAGAGCGGTGACCAGTTGGTGCATTTCCTCGTCCGTGCCTATGGTAATGCGCAGATATTCCTCAATTCGCGGCTTACTGAAATGCCTTACCAGAATTTTCTTCTCGCGTAGCGCTTGAGCCAAGGGAGCGGCTTTGAAAGCTTGCGGCGGTCGCGCCAGGAGAAAATTAGCGCTTGAAGGCAGAACCTCAAAGCCCAGCTGGGTCAGGGCGTCGGCGGTCCAAACCCGGGTGGCGATCACTTGGCGGTTGCAGCGCTCAAAATACTCCCGGTCCTCAAGGGCTGCACAGGCGGCGGTTTCCGCGAGCCGATCCATGGGGTAGGAGTTGAAGGAGTTTTTCACCCGGTCCAGGCCCTCGATCAGCTCGGCCGAGCCCAGCGCGAAGCCGACTCTCAACCCGGCCAGCGCGCGGGACTTGGAGAAGGTCTGCACCACCAGCAGGTTGTCGTAGCGATCGATCAGCGTCGCGGCGCTCTCAGCTCCGAAATCCACATAAGCTTCGTCGACCACTACCACTGAATCCCGATTGCGCTCCAGCAGAGCTTCGGTGTCGCTCAGCGGCAGGGCCATGCCGGTGGGGGCGTTGGGATTGGGGAAAATAATGCCGCCATTGTCGGCGGGGTAATCTTCAAGCGCCAACCGGAAGTCGTCGCGCAAGGCGATCCGGCGAGCCTCTATGCCCAGCAGTTGGCAGTAAACCGGGTAAAAGCTGTAGGTGATATCCGGAAACAGCAGGGGGCGGTCCTGCTTGAAAAACGCCATGAACACGAACGCCAGGATTTCGTCGGAACCGTTGCCGACGAACACTTGTTCAGGCTTTAAGCCCGCATTTCGGGCCAGGGCTTCTTTGAGCCGCACTGAGTTGGGGTCGGGGTAGAGACGCAACCGTTCGGGATCGGCCTGCTTGAGCGCTTCGTTTACCTTGGGTGAAGGCGGGTAGGGGCTTTCGTTGGTGTTGAGTTTAATCAACCCGGGAATCTGCGGCTGCTCACCGGGCACGTAAGGATCCAACTGCCTTACCAACTCACTCCAATACTGGGACATAACAAGGGTTCCAAGGCCTGCTGGGCGACAATGATCGAATAATGGCACAAAAAGCCATTATACATAAGCCGCCGACGCCAAGCTGGCAAAGCTTTCGCGGCCACGTATAATTTCGGCGTCTATTTTTTTGGAGAACCTCATGTTCGAAACTCTGCCCTTGTTGCCCAGCGATCCGATTTTGGGATTGAGCCTCGCCTTTCAGGAAGATCCCAACCCGGAAAAAGTGGATTTGGGGGTCGGCGTTTACAAAGATGACACAGGCACCACGCCCATAATGGCGGCGGTGGCGGCGGCCGAGCGCGAGCGCTTGGGGCGTGAAACCACCAAATCCTACGCCGCCCCCGGCGGTTATCCAGGAGCCAACGAGGCAGTAGAGAAACTGGTGTTTGGGGCCGAGCATCCAGTGCTGGCGCAAAATCGGTTGTGCACTATCCAGACCCCGGGGGGCTGCGGGGCATTGCGGGTGGCCGCCGAGTTGATTGGCCGGGCGCGCTCCGAAGCGACCGTCTGGGTCAGTACTCCCACTTGGGCCAATCATGTGCCGCTGCTGGGCGGGGCCGGGCTGACATTGCGGGAATACCCCTACTACGATTATCAGCGCCACAGCCTCGATTTTGAGGCCATGTTCCAAGCTTTGAGCCAGGTCCCCGAGGGCGATTTGGTGTTGCTGCACGCCTCCTGCCATAACCCCTGCGGCGCCGACCTGTCGCCTGATCAGTGGCGTCAATTGACCGAACTGGCCCAGAAACGAGGTTTTATTCCGTTTATCGACATGGCCTACCAGGGCTTTGGGGTAGGAATTGAAGAAGACGCCTTTGGACCCCGACTTATGGCGCAGCGTCTTCCCGAACTATTGGTGGCTACGTCCTTTTCCAAGAATTTCGGCCTCTATCGCGAGCGGGCCGGGGCTTTGACCTTGGTGGGAGCTTCTCAGGCGCAGGCCGCAGCCGCCAGGAGTCAGTTGCTGAGTGTGACCCGGGGGCTCTACTCCATGCCGCCGGCGCACGGTAGCGCCTTGGTGGATATCATTCTGCACTCGGAGCAATTGACCGAGCAGTGGCGTACCGAGTTGGCCCAGATGCGCCGCCGGATACAGGGTTTGCGGGTCGGCCTGGTGGAGGCTCTGGGCCGGGCTTTGCCCGAGCGGGATTTTGGTTTTATCGCGCAGGAGCGGGGTATGTTCTCTTTTCTCGGGTTAAGCGAATCCCAGGTGGCCTGTTTGCGGCAGGACTACAGTATTTACATGACCGCCAACAGCAGGATCAACGTCGCTGGCCTTAGTCGGGATCGGCTCGACTATGTGGCCACCGCTATTGCCGAAGCGAGCAAAAAGTGACCCGATGCGAAGCGATTAGAGAGATCGCTCAGTGCCGAATGTTTGTTCTCGGCCTTGTGCCTGGCGACTCATGAAGCCTTCCAAGCGCTTGATCCAAAAGCTCTGATGGCTATTGGAATCAAGCGCTTGAGGGTAGGGCAGCGTCAGGGCTTGATAGCTGAGCATTTTCTGTTGTTGCGACTGACCCTTGTGACGCAGGGCTTCCTGGCCCGTTTCCGGCCCCAGGAATAGATCCAGTAGTGGTAGTTCCGGCACGGAAAAGCTTTGCGCCAGATCCTGGTTTGATAGCGGAGAGTGGGGATGGATATTGGCCAGGATTACGGCTCTTACGGGTCCTGCCAGAGGGCTTTGGCCTCGATTGTCTTGCGCACTTTCGTTTGTTTCAACGACTCTTAGGCCGGGTTTTAAATGGGCAAGGGCAGCGGCGACACTTAGGTTATCGACCATCACCACCAGGTTGAGTTGACCCTCCCGTTCCAGCTGCGCAATAGCGGCCTCCAGTCTTGAAGCTATGCGCTGAGGGCGCGGCAGAGTCGGAGTGTCTGGCAGGGCGGCGAGCTGATTGGAGATGGTGGTTTGGTCAGGCGCCGGATCTTCTGTTTGCTCCGCACTCGGTTCTTGGAGAGTTTCGATGGGTGGCAGGGGTCGGGGCGGAATAGCCGCTGGCGCTACCGCAGGCAGAGCCACAACCATGGTCCCCCAGCCATAATATGGCAGCGCTTTGCGCAAATTTTCCCAGGCTGGGGGGCAGTCACTCGGATGCTCGCCAGTATAGGTCAGCAGCAGCGCGCCTTTGGGCGAGCTGGTCAAGGGCGGCAGATAGAGCCCGAGCACTTCACCTTCAATGGTCTCGAGCAGGCGCGCCTCTTCAGGGTGAGCGCCGAGGAGCAACTCCCGCTCGCGCTCGGCGCGCGACTGAAAACGCGGCAGCTCGGCCTCGGCTTGCTCCTCTTGGGGCTCGGGGGTTTGCGCCAGAGCCGGGCTTGGCAGCAATGTCGAGAGGACGCCGGCCAGAGCCAGAAGGCAGACGCTGTTGCATGGTTTCATCAGATCAGCTCACCCGCGTATCGAAAAAGGCTCAGGATTGGTTACAATGAATTCAAGTGCGGAATTGTCAGGGCTCCCTACCTCAAGCGCCGGGCCTTGGCTGACACTTCCTTTTCCCTACAGTTGTCATCGGAAGGATTATGCAAAACTTGAACAATGAGGCCAAAAAGCGCGACTTCAGAATAGCGCCGTCGATACTCTCGGCCGACTTCGCCCGCCTGGGAGAGGAGGCGGAGGCGGTGCTGGCGGCCGGTGCCGACATGATTCATTTTGATGTTATGGACAACCATTATGTACCCAACCTGACTTTCGGCCCGATGATCTGCAAAGCGCTGCGCGATTACGGCATAAAGGCGCCCATCGACGTGCACCTGATGGTCGACCCTGTGGACAGCCTGATTGAAAAGTTCGCCGAGGCGGGCGCTAGTTACATTACTTTCCATCCTGAGGCCTCTCGCCATGTGGATCGCTCCCTGCGCCTGATCAAGGATCTGGGCTGTAAAGGCGGGCTGGTGCTCAATCCGGCGTCCACTCTGGATCAGATCCACTATCTGCTCGATGAGCTGGATATGCTGCTGATTATGTCGGTCAATCCGGGCTTTGGCGGCCAGAAGTTTATTCCCTATACCCTCGACAAACTGATTCGGGCGCGCGAGCTGATCGATGCCACCGGGCGCGATATTCGCCTGGAGATCGACGGCGGCGTCAATGTCGATACTATTAGTGCCGCTGCCTTGGCCGGCGCCGATACCTTCGTGGCCGGCTCGGCGATTTTCAAGGCTCCCGATTATCGCGCCGCTATCGCCGCTCTGCGGGCGCAGCTGACCCATGCCGGCTAGCGCCCCAGCAGGCAGCTGATGACTAGGCATAAGACCGGTAATTGAGTAAACTTTGGGCCTGAGTTAACAAGGAGAAGCTCTGTGACCCAGCTTCGCTACTATCTGCATTCCCCCGCTGCGCTCCCCGCCCGATGGCGTGGCTGACATCTTTGCGCCTCCGGCCTGCAGTTTGACGGGGCCGGCCGGGCGGTCTTCGCGTCTCCGGAGCGCATCCGGAGCTTCCCGAAAAAATAAAGCGAAGCACAGGGCTTGAGCCCAACGTGCGCATAAGCTGCGTTGATAAAAGGTTATAGGCATGACTCCCGAACAATTTGCTCAACTCGCCGCCCAGGGCTACAACCGCATTCCGGTAATGCGCGAAGTCCTGGCGGATCTGGACACCCCTTTGTCCTCTTACCTAAAGCTGGCCCGCGGCCCTTATTCGTACCTGTTTGAATCGGTTCAAGGCGGCGAGAAGTGGGGCCGTTACTCCATGATCGGGCTGCCGGCCCGCACAGTGCTTAAAGCCTTTGGCCAGCAGGTTCAGGTCGAGCGCGACGGCGAGCGGGTCGAAGACTTTCACTGCGAAGATCCGCTGGAATTTGTCGAGCAGTTCAAGGAGCGCTACCGAGCGCCCGAGCTGGACAATCTGCCCCGCTTTACCGGCGGCCTGGTGGGCTATTTCGGTTACGACTGCGTGCGCTACGTCGAGCCGCATCTGCAACAGAGCACGCCCGAAGATGTGCTGGGCACTCCCGATATTCTGTTGACGGTATCCGACGAAGTGCTGGTGTTCGTCAACCTGGCCGGCAAGCTGATTCTGGTGATTCACGCCAACCCGGAAGTGGACAATGCTTTCGAGCGCGCCGGTGCGCGACTGGACGAGCTGGTGCAGAAACTCAAGCAGCCGCTGCCCGAAACCGCGCCCATGAGTCTGGCGAGCGAAGGCCTCAGCGAGCCCCAATTCAAGTCCCATATGGGCGAGG
>CAZKCY010000201.1:0-488 GCA_964551155.1 uncultured Marinimicrobium sp.
GTAGTTGTCGGTCAGGCTGCGAGCGAAGTGCAGTTCCCGCTCGGCGCTGGCGTGGGGCATCTGCTCGCGCCGCTGCAGCTCGAGCGGCAGCAGTGGATTGGGTTCCGGCACCGGGGGCCACTGGCGGTGGTGCAGACCGAGCACCCAGCAGTGGCTGAAGCGCAGGCCTGCGCCTTCGAGAATACCGAGAATCTGAATCGGCGAGTCGGGCGTCTGAGCTTGAAAAGGTGCTTGCTGAGCCAGCTGATTGAGCTGTTTGAGCGCTTCTGCGAGGGTCAGAGTCACGCCTGTGGCATCCAGTTCAGAAAAATTTTCGAGCAATTCGTACCACTGCCCGAGCTGCTGGTATTCCTGACTGTCGAGCCGGCGAAGGCCGGGCCAGCCGAGGAGAGCCAGCTGTTGACGGAAAGCCTCGGCCCAGATGCTTGCGGGCGCGTTGCGGGGCAGCCGGCGGCGGTGCTGGTCGAGTTGCTGCAGGCGCTCGGCCA
>CAZKCY010000201.1:498-5266 GCA_964551155.1 uncultured Marinimicrobium sp.
AGAGAAAGCGCCAATCGCTGCCGGTGATGGTCATTTTACCCAAACGCCGCAGGCGCTCGCACAACTGGCTGCGCAGCACCAACTCCTCTTCAGGCTGACCCCAAAAGGGTGAATGCACCAGGCTGCAGAGCGGCTCCAGGGGCATCTGATCGAGCCCCAGGCGCAGCAGCGACAGGGCGCTGTGAACCAGGGCGGTACTGGCCAGCGGAACCCCGGCGGAGAAGTTAAACGGCAGGGTATAGCGGGCAACTTCCGGCCGCTCCGCCAAGGGCTCGTATACCTCGCAGAACAAGCGTTCCACCTGAGCGCGGCGCTGGCCGAGATCGGGAACAATAATACCGATTACCGATGTTGGATCCTTTTCCAGTTGTTCCAGGCTCCATAGGGCCGCGCTCCGAATTTCGGTTTCGGAATCGGCGGCCTGAGTGCGCGCCAGCTTGGCGTTCGGCATTTCCGTCACCGGCAGTTTGATCAACTCGTCGGTGGCGGCTTCCAGAACTTGTCGATGCAAGGGCGGCAAATCGTCAAACCCTTCCAGCCAAATTCGTTCGGGTCTGGCCAGGACGCCTTCATCGAAGGCGTCGAGCAGAATCCGGTGCGCAGTCTCGGGGGTAATCAGGTGGGCTTCATCCATTCGCGCACGAAATTGCGCCAGCCAGTCGGCAAAAGCGCGGCTGTTGGGTTCGCCGAAGGGGCCGGATTCGCTGAGGCTTTCCAGGTCGATGGTCCACAGCTCCAAGCTGCGCAGGGCGGTCTCGGCCTGCCGGGCCAAAGGTTCGGCCTGAAGCAAGCCAGCGCCGCTGGGAGATTGGCCGATAATTTGCTCCCAGAGCAGCTGACGCTGGTGGCGACCGGCAATCACCGCCTGGCAACCGGGGTAACCGCGCTCCACCAGAGACTGCCATCGCCGCTCCAGCCAGCGGTTGAGCGGCAGAATTTGCGGCGCTGCCCAGGCGTTTAGTCCTTGAGCTTGCTGTTCGACATCCCAGGCCCTGACTATGTGTCGACGCAATCGATCGTTGGCGGTGATGATCAAATCGTCGGAGCTGAGCGCGGGGCGCAGTTGAGTCAGGTCAAAAAGGGCGGCTAGCATGAGGCAACTTGTCCAGAAACTGGAAGAATTTTACAAAGCATGGGTAAAACGATGGGCCATGCCCATCCTACAAAAAATCCTTGTCTGTTGGGTGGGCGCTGCCCACCCTGTACTCACAATTAAACATCAACGACATCAATCTGGTGAATAGCAAAACTTGCCAGAGCCGGACGCAGTTGTTCCACTTCGGCGGTCTGGCGGGTGAACAAACTGGTGTGGCGTGCCGGTTCCTTTCCGGTTTCGAAACCCATAGTTTCCAGCCAGTAAGCCACGCGTCGGGCTATGGCCGCGCCGGAATCAACTAGCGTCACTTTAGGTCCAAGTATCTGACTCAGCTCTTCACGCAACAGCGGAAAATGGGTGCAGGCCAGTACCAGAGTATCCATTTCCGCGCCCTTTGGGTGCTCTTTGAAGACTCGCCCTATGGGCTCGAGTTGAGAGGGACTAGGATTATGGCCGCGCAGCTTGGCTTCGGCCAGATGTACCAGCTCGGCGCTACCGAGAGAGATAATCTCGCAGTCGGAAGCGAACTCACGCACCAGCTCATGGGTATAAGCTCGCGCTACGGTTGCCGGGGTTGCCAGCAAACCGATAACGCGGCTGCGCGACTGAGCGGCCGCCGGTTTAATAGCGGGCACTACTCCGACAATGGGCTGATGAAAACGCTCGCGCAAATGTGGCAAGGTCAGAGTGCTCGCGGTATTGCAGGCAATGACGACGATATCGGCAGAGTGCTCGCGCAGCAGTCGATGCAGCACTCGGTCCACGCGCTCCACCAGCTCGGCCTCGGTTTTGGTACCGTAGGGAAAGGCGGCATTGTCAGAGGCGTAAATAAGATCGCAGCCGGGCAGCGACTGCTGGATTTCGCGCACAATACTCAGTCCGCCCACCCCTGAGTCGAACACCATGATTCTTGGATTGCGCACCGGGCTAATCATGGGGTGAGCACCAGATCGCTGATCGCCTGGCGGTATTTTTCATTTTCACCTTCAAAAATATCCATTTGGGCCAGCTGATAGGCTCTCATAAGCGCGGTACGGCCTTCTTCTTCGCCGCCCAGTTCCCAAAGGCACTGTCCCAAGCGGAGGTAGGTAAAGGGTGCCTGTTCCATGCCGGGGCAACAGAGTGCGGAGCTCAAAGCCTCGCAGCCAGGCTGGTAGCGCCCCAGGCGGAAATAGCTGTCGCCGATAGCCGTAAGTACCCAGCCGGCCTCGGGCCAATCGGTCTGAGGTTTGGGCAGCACCAGCCAGGCTTGGTAGAATAGCCGCAGAGCCGACTGGTAGTCGCCGGAATCGTAGCGCTGGTAGCCTTCGGCGCAGAGCTGGCGTATCTTCTGCGTAAGACGCTGTCTTTCGATAGGCAGCATAGGTTGAGTCGGGCTTTTGTTGTAGAGCGTCAAAGGGGCAAAGCGTTTAAGGAAAGCGATTGTATTGGCCCCGACCCAACGACACAAGTCCGCCGTTCGCAAGGCTAGCCGGTTGGCGTTATTCTGTCGACTTGGCTTGCGGCGGTTGATCCGAACCGGTCCCCATTTTCGTTAACTTCCCACCTCTGGATCCAATTGGGGCAGAGTGTTTATGAGGATATTGAATTGCTTACCCCAGAATACCTGCTTTTGCTTGCCTCGCTCGGTGGTTTGATTGTCGGTTTATTGATTTACGCTTTGCTTTATCGGCACCGGTTGAATGAAGCGGTTGCGGCCCGTACTCGCGAGCTGGAGCTGCAGCAACAGCAGCTTCAGAGCGATTGGGCGCTGCGAGAATCCGAATTGCAGCACCGGGCAAATCAGCAGCAGGAACAGTTGGATGAGGCTCGCCAGCGGGTACATCAGTTACAAGCTCTAGCCGAACAGCGTCAAGAGCAACTGAGCGAGGTGCGCCAGGAGCTGGCCGGAGCACGCGAGAAAATTCAGCATCAAAGCGAATTGCAGCAGCTGTTGCGCGAGCGCGAAGCCCAATTGGCCGAGTCGCGCAGCGAAGCCACCGAAATGAGTACCCGCCTGGGTCAGGAGCGCAAGCAGTTCGAGCAACAGCTGAATCTGCTCAAAGATGCCAAAGCTCAGTTGAGCACCGAATTCGAAAACTTGGCCAATAAGATTTTCGAAAGCAAGCACCAACAGTTTTCCACCAGTAGCAAAACGCTACTGGAAACCACTATAGACCCGCTCAAATCTCAACTGCAGGAATTCAAGCGCAAGGTGGAGGACGTTTACGAGAAAGAGAACATCGAACGCACCCGGCTTTCATTTCAGGTGGTCGAGTTGCAGAAGCAGGCCCAGAAAATCGGTGAAGACGCGGTCAACCTGGCTCAGGCGCTCAAAGGCAACACCAAATCACAAGGTAACTGGGGCGAGGTGGTGCTCGAGCGGCTGCTGGAGCAGTCGGGGCTGCAGAAAGGGCGCGAATACGACACCCAGGTGAACTTCACCAGTGCCGATGGCAGTCGGCGCATGCCGGATGTGATTGTGCATCTTCCGGAAAACAAAGACATTGTCATAGACGCCAAAGTGTCGCTGGTCGATTACGAAAAATTTTGCAACAGCGAGGATGCCGATGAGCGCAAGAAGTATTTGCAGCAGCACATCAACTCGTTGCGCAGTCACATCAAAGGCTTGAGCGTGAAGGAATACGAGAAGCTGGAAGGCGTGCGAAGTCTGGACTTCGTGTTTATCTTTGTACCCATTGAAGCCGCTTTTTTGCTCGCGCTACAGCACGAACCCAATCTCTACAGTGAGGCTTACGATAAGCACATTATCCTCGCCAGCCCTACGACTTTGTTGGCGATTTTGCGCACCGTGGAGAATATCTGGCGCTATGAAAAGCAGAATAAAAACGCCGAACGCATAGCGCGGGATGCCGGCGGCCTGCACGATCAGTTTGTACGCTTGCTGGAATCCCTCGACACCATCGGCGGGCACATTGCCAAAACCCAGGAAGCCTATGATACGGCTTACAAGCGACTGCATTCGGGCCGGGGTAATCTGATTAAGCGGGTGGACGATATTCGCCGGCTGGGCGCCAAGACCAAAAAGAGTATTTCCAGGGAATTGGTGGATGATGGCGAGGATGATTATGACAATTTGCTCGAAGATCAATCCGAGGCTGAAACTGATACCGACGATATTCGATAGAAGAGAGATTTATGCAGACTGAAACTGTTTTACTGATTGTTGCCGTTGTGATCATTCTGATATTAGCGGCTATCGCCGGAGTACTGCTCTACAAGGTACGTCAGCGTGACAAGGAGCACGAAAAGTTGGTTGAGGTGCGCAGAAAGGAGGGCGAAGCTCAGCGGGGGCGGGTCAACCGCAGTATTCAAATTATTGCCCAGGCGATCAACAATGAGGACATCACTCTGACTGAGGCGAGTATTCGAATCAGTGTTCTGCTCGACAGCCTAAGCGTGGACGATCAGGTGCGGGAGGAATTTTCGGCTTTCTATCAGTTGGCCGAGGCCACCAACCATATTCCGATTCTGGAGGCCTGGAAGAAGCTGAGCCCGAAAGAGCAGTTTGCTTTTGACCAGCAGCGGGTAACCCAGGAAACTCATTTTCAGGAGTTTGTTCAGGACGCCGCCAAGCGCATTCAGGGACGGAGCTTTTAGTTTTTGCTACGAAGTGTCAGACGGTCAGAAGGGTTTGGGGAGCTTTCTTCAGGACCGTCTCCAGCATGGATG
>CAZKCY010000202.1:0-3587 GCA_964551155.1 uncultured Marinimicrobium sp.
AGATCGCCAAAGCCTGCCCCAGACTCAGAAAGAATATTCGACACTCTCGGCCTTTTTTGGCTAGCACAGGTTCTTAGCGCAATCTCAAAGACGTGACAATAAGTGCTAAGATAAAGCCCAATTATCTAATAGATCCAATCAGGAGAATGCCGGCCATGCACAGCGTTGACGTCACTCTGGAAAATGCCCAGCAGTACATTATTGACGAATCCTTCAAGCGGCTGGTAGTCGTCGACTTCTGGGCCGACTGGTGCGGTCCCTGTAAATCCCTAATGCCCATCCTGGAAAAACTGGCCGCCGAGTATCAGGGTCAGATTCTGCTTGCGCGCATCAACGCCGACGACCAACAAACCCTGGCCGCCCAATTTCAGGTCCGCAGCCTGCCCACCGTCATGTTCGTCAAAGACGGCCAGCCGCTCGATGGTTTCACCGGCGGTAGAACCGAGGTTGAAGTTCGCCAAATGCTGGAACAATATCTGCCCAAAGCCTGGGAGCAGACCCTCGCTCAAGCCCAGGATCTGATGGCAGCGGAAGATTACGAAGGGGCACTGCCGTTGGTAAGGCGGGCCTATGAAGAATCCAGCCAGGCCGGGCAGATCGCCAGCTTGCTGGCGCAAGTCTTGTTGGAGCTCAATCGCATTGAAGAAGCCGAGCAGGTCCTGAGTGGGGTCAAGTTCCTGGAGCAAGACGAGCTTTACCAGCAGGTACTGGCCCAGCTGAAACTGAAAAAAGAAGCCGGCAAAACCCCAGAGATCGAGGCCTTGGAGCAGGCCTGCGCCGAAGAGCCCGAAAATCTGGATTTGAGTTACAAGCTTGCCGTGCAGTTGAGTCAGGAGGGCTATCACCGTCCGGCGCTGGACCGGCTGATCGATATTCTCAGAAAAGATTTGAACCACAATGAAGGTCAAACCAAAAAGACTCTGATGGATATTATCGCCAGCTTAGGCAAAGGCGATCCACTCGCGGCCGAGTACCAGCGCAAGCTGTTTACGCTCCTGTACTAACAGCTTTTTAATACCGGGCTCTTAGCCCTAATCCAATAGATATAACAGGAGCCCGTTTAGCGTGAATCCTTTTAAATATCTGGAGCTTTTTTTAAGCGCCGCTGTTTTGAGCCTTGCCGGTTGTGCCACAGCGCCGGAAACTCCGACTCCCACACAAGAAGAGCAACCCCAAGTGACTGAAGCACCAACTGGCGGCCCAATTAATTTGACTCAAGGCCCGCTGGAGGTTGTGATTACCCCGGATATAGGCGGGCGTATTGCGTCAGTGCGGTTTGGGGGCGAGGAACTGTTGATCGACCCGAGCCGCACCGACGATATGATGTGGGGCAATGTGCTTTGGCCCAGTCCGCAAAGCAACTGGGGCTGGCCGCCGCTGTCAGTGCTGGACGAGGAACCTTATCAAGTCCAGCAAGAAGACGGCGCCTGGGTGTTGACCAGCCTGGTTGAGCCGAGCACCGGCTACCAGTTCGTCAAACGCTATCGGCTGGAGTCCGAGCCTTTGGCGCTGGTGATCGACTATCAAATTCACAATCGCGGCAACCGGGACCACTTGGTTGCGCCCTGGGAGGTCACTCGAGTACCCCCCAGTGGTTTGGCGTTTTTCCCCAAAGGGAAAAGCAACTTTATCAGCGGCATTTTTAATCCCTTGCCGGTACGCAATGTCGGCCGCATTATATGGTACGAATACCGCCCGGAGTTGCTTAATGGCGGCCACAAATTGATGACCGACGGCAGCGAAGGTTGGTTGGCCTACGTCAACAATGGCTTGGCCTTGATCAAACAGTTCCCCGATGTGCCCGCGCCGCTTAATGCGCCAGGAGAAGGTGAGATTGAAATTTACACCAACCCGGAAAAAACTCTGATTGAAGTGGAGCAGCAGGGGCCTCTTACTCGTCTCGCGCCAGGGGAATCGCTAAGCTGGCAAGTGCGCTGGCTGGTGCGCCCGGTGCCCACAGAACTGGAAGTTGAGGTCGGCAACATTGAGCTGGCGGACTGGGTGCGCGCTCAGGTGCGTGAGGTCACGCAGTGAATTTCCCGGTTTCCCATCTCAGGGGAGCGGTACAGGCATGACTAAAGCTACCATTGATAACGTCGCCCAGTTGGCTGGGGTATCGATCAAGACCGTCTCCCGGGTGGTGAACAAGGAACCCAATGTGCGCCCGACGACTCGGGACAAAGTGCTCGAGGCTATCGCGCAATTGGATTATCGACCCAATCTTTCCGCGCGCAGCCTGGCCGGAAATCGCTCCTATGTGTTGGGTTTGCTGTACGACAACCCCAGCGCCAACTATGTCATCGACCTGCAAAGCGGCGTGCTCGCCACCAGCCGTGCCGAGGGGTACGACTTGCTGATTCACCCCTGCGACTACCAGCACCCCGACATTGTTCAGGAGATAGGTAACTTAGTGCGTCAAACCAGAGTGGATGGCGTGATTCTCACCCCACCTCTGGCGGATAGAGAGTCGATTCTGGAGCTTTTCAAAAGCAGCAACACACCTTTTGTTCGCATCTCGCCGACCCTGAACAAATCTATCTGTCCCTATGTGGAAACCAATGATCGGGAGGCGGCTTACGACATGACCTGCGAGCTGATAGCTCAGGGCCATAAACGTATCGGTTTTATTAACGGCCACCCGGATCATTTGGCAGTCACCCATCGTTACGAAGGCTATATGGCCGCTTTGGCGGAAAACCGAATCGAACTGGACAAATCGCTGGTCGCCCAGGGCTTTAATTCCTTTGAATCGGGGGAGTTGGCCGGACGAGAGCTTTTGGCACTGTCCCAAAGGCCCACGGCGATTTTTGCCGCTAACGACGATATGGCGGCGGGGGTGATGATGGTGGCCCATCAAATGGGTTTGACGATTCCCGAGCAATTATCGGTGGCCGGTTTTGACGATACTCCGGTAGCGCATCAAATTTGGCCCTCGCTGACTACAGTGCGCCAGCCCATCCAAGCCATGGCCAAGAAAGCCACCGAGTTGCTGCTGAAACAGTTGCGCGGCAAAGACGTAAAATTGCCCGCCAGCATGTTGAGCTCCAGTCTCATCCGGCGCGATTCCACCGGGCCGGCGCCCAAGTCCTGAGACCGGTGATCGTTTGAGCGGCATTGGTGTCTGCCGTGATCGGTTTAACAAAAAAATGCGCCCAAGCGGGCGCATTTTTTTGTTGGTCTGCTGACGACGAATACTTAGGGTTTGTTGGTCAGCGCCGGGGCGGTGTCAAGTAGCCAGGCGGCGGTGCCCACCAGAGCTGCGGTATCTTTAACGATCATATTGAGCGGAATCCGCTCCACATAGCCGCTCATTGGGCCTTTGTGGGTAAAACGCTCCAGCAGCTTGGTGTTGGGAATATAGTCGGCCAGCTTGGCGGTTATGCCGCCACCCAAAAAGACCCCGCCGCGGGCACCCAGAGACAGAGCCTTATCGCCGGCGACGCTGCCGAGCATTGCACAGAAGGTATCCAGAGCTTTGCGGCACAATGGATCGGTGCCGGCCTGGCCGTGCTGATTGATGTCCGCGGGGGTATAGTCCTGAGCTGTTTCGCCCTCCACATGAGCCAGGGCGGTGTAGATAGAGCGCA
>CAZKCY010000202.1:3597-5248 GCA_964551155.1 uncultured Marinimicrobium sp.
GGCGGCCGCATCAAGCCGTTGCCGGAAATCAAATTTTCTACCGAAACATGAGCCTGTTTTTGCATCATGTACTGCAGAATGGCAACTTCCTCCGGCGTGCCCGGGGCAAAGTTGCAATGGCCCCCTTCGGTGGGCACTATTTTCCAGCGTTCACTGCAGGGCACCAGAGCCGCCATCCCGAAACCGGTGCCCGGTCCAAGTGCCAGCATGGGGGCTTCGGGGTCTGGGTCGGCGGTATGCAGTTGGCGCAGTTCGCTGCCGCTCAAGTGGGGCATGGCGTAAGCCAAAGCGGCGAAATCGTTGATAACGTCCAGCGCTTCCATGCCCAGCTCGCTCTGCAGCTCGGCAATGGCAAACTCCCAGTGCAGGTTGGTCATCCGCACCCGACCCTTGTGAATCGGGCCGGCGATTGCCAGGCAGGCATAGGGGGGCAGGGGAGTTTGAGCCACTTGAGCATAGTCGCGGATCATGCTCGCCACGTCCGGATAATTCGCACACCTTAAAGTATGCTGCTGGCGCGCCGTGTAGTCCGGCTGGGGTAATTGGGTGCTGGCTATGTCCACCAGTCCGAAGCGTGCATTGGTGCCGCCAATATCTGCAACCAGGATAGAGCTCATAATATTCCCTGTATTCTTTGGATCGATTAAAGCTGGATCAACATCGATGAGGCGCCGTGGAATCTATCGTGAATGTTACCGGAGTTGAGCCCTGCGCACTAGCTAACAAGCGGTCGGTACCGGTGAATCTTCCAGATTGAGGTGCAGCCAAAGACGGGAGTCTAGGTATGGTTGACAACGCTGTCAATAGAGCCCGCAAGCAGCCTTGCTGGTTGCGCGCCGTTTAATCATCGTTAGAGCTGAATTTTTCCCTATATTAGCTCCAGGCATGTAGTACAGCCTTCTGGTGCTGAATCGCCATAGCTGGCATAATCTGGCCCCCAAATATTCGTCGAGCCTTAGGTCAAACCCAAGCTTCGATATCCGGGGCCTGAAGGCCCAGTCCCGAGTACACCAGAGGATTACCATGCAACCACAGGTCAAACCCCGCAATCCCAATTTCTCTTCCGGTCCTTGCAGCAAACGTCCCGGTTACGACGTTAAAGACCTGGATGTGTCGACCTTGGGTCGCTCACATCGTTCGGCTTTGGGTAAGGCGGCTCTGGAGAAAGCTTGTGATGAAACCGCTCGACTGCTGAAGCTCCCCGAGGGCTACCGAGTGGGCGTGGTACCGGGTTCCGATACCGGCGCGGTGGAAATGGCCATGTGGTCCATGTTGGGCGCCCGGCCGCTGGATATTCTGCAGTGGGAGTCTTTCGGCAAGGGCTGGGTGACCGACGTCACCAAGCAGCTGAAGCTGAAAGACGTGCGGCAATTTGATGCCGACTACGGTTTGCTGCCGGATTTGAGCCAGGTCAATTTCGACCACGACGTGGTGTTCACCTGGAACGGCACCACCTCCGGTGTGAAAGTGCCCAACGGCGACTGGATTCCCGATGATCGCGCGGGCTTGACCATCTGCGACGCTACCTCGGCGGTCTTCGCTATGGAGCTGCCCTGGGAGAAGCTGGACGTAATCACCTTCAGCTGGCAGAAAGTGCTGGGGGGCGAAGGCGCCCACGGCATGCTGATTCTGAGCCCGCGTGCGGTCGAGC
>CAZKCY010000203.1:0-5232 GCA_964551155.1 uncultured Marinimicrobium sp.
TCGGAAGGGTGGCAGAGCGGTTGAATGCAGCGGTCTTGAAAACCGCCGTAGGTTAATAGCCTACCCAGGGTTCGAATCCCTGCCCTTCCGCCATATTAAAAACCGTCCCATTTTGGGGCGGTTTTTTTATGGCCGAAGGGTTGGGATGAGAACCCTGGCCGAGTTCGACAGGCTGTCTGGAGCAGCCTGTACCGCGAAGCGCCCCGAAGGGGCAAGGCACATGGATGTGCCTTGGTATATCCCTGCCCTTCCAAGAGCTGCCTGTACCTCGAAGCGCTCCCAAGGGGCAAGGTACATAAATAGGTCTTGGTATATCCCGCCCTTCAGTCCTCTTTTCCAATCCATAGTTCGACACAGAACTTTTAGCTGGTTTACCGGTCTTATTTTCGCGCTCGAGCTATTTTGGTTTTGCTGGTCGACACTCGAGCACTGCGTTTATCAAGACTGCAAAGCTCCGGAATCCCTTGGCTTTTGGGCCCCACCTTTGTATGATTGAGAGACGATTTACCTGTTCTATACGGAGAACCACAATGCGAGAGCTTTACACACAAAACACCTACGCCACTTCTGCAAGAAGCGAGGTTGAGGTCAACAAGGTTCTGCGCAACACCTATATGTTGCTGGGTATGACGCTGGCGTTCAGCGCGCTGACCGCCGGTCTCGCCATGGCGGTCAATCTGTCGCACGGCGCTGGCTTGATCATGTCGCTGGTAGCCATGGGTCTTATCTGGTTTGTTCTGCCAAAAACCGCTAACTCTCCCAGTGGTCTGCTGGTGGTATTTGCCTTTACCGGTCTGATTGGTGCCGGCATTGGACCATTGGTTAATCACTACCTGGCCATGTCCAATGGTGGAACTATTGTGCTTCAAGCCCTAGGCGGCACAGCGGTAATCTTTTTCGCCCTGTCCGGCTACGCGCTGACCAGCCGCAAGGATTTTAGCTTTATGCGCGGCTTTATCATGACCGGTTTGATCGTGATGATTCTGGGTATGCTGGTACTGTTTGGCGCGTCTTTCTTCGGCTACGATGTATCGGCCTTTCACTTGGCATTCTCCGCGGGCATTATTTTGTTGATGTCTGCGCTGATCCTGTACCAGACCAGTGAAATTATTCACGGTGGCGAGACCAACTACTTGCTGGCAACCACCTCTCTGTATCTGTCCATAGTCAACATTTTTACCAGCTTGCTACACCTCTTAGGTGCCAGCAACGAGTAACTGGACAAAGCTTAATATCAATATCTAAGCCCCGCCTAGCGGGGCTTTTTATTTGCACTCAACAAGCTTTTAAAGTCGATGAGGGTAATCGAACGTGACTCAGCCTCTGCGCTTTTCCCTGGCCGTCTACGCTGCGCCTTACTCGTCCCAGGCTAGCCAAACCGCGTTAAACTTTGCCCGAGCACTTTGTTTAGCGGGCCACAAAGTCGAGCGGATTTTTTTCTATAGCGATGGCGTCCACACCGCCAACCTTCTAAGTGCTCCGCCGCAAGATGAGCAGGACCTGGCACAGGAGTGGCAACAACTGGCGCGGGAACACCAGTTCGAGCTGGTGGTTTGTATAGCCGCAGCGCTGCGCCGAGGTGTATTGGATCAGCAGGAGGCGGAGCGCTACAGTAAGCCCTCTTACAATTTGGCTGCGGGCTTTCAAATCGCCGGTCTGGGACAGTTGCTAGACGCCGCCGTGCATTCCGATCGACTGATAACCTTCGGAGCCTGAGATGCCCAAAAACCTGTTGTTTGTCAGTAGACACGCACCCTATGGCCAGAGTATCGCCCGCGAAGCGCTGGACGCTCTGCTCGGCGCTGCCGCTTATGGCCAGAATTTGAGCCTGCTGTTTATGGACGATGGCGTCTTCCAATTGTTAAAACGGCAAAATCCCAGTAAGCTACCTCAAAAGAGCCTAGCGGCCAGCCTTCCTGTATTACCCCTATACGAAGTGGAAAACATTTTTGTACACTGCGAATCCTTGCGCGAGCGCGCTATTCACAGGGACGCTCTGGTGTTTGATACGGGCCAGATTCAAGTGATCGACAGCCAAGGTGTGGCGGAGCTAATAGCCGAGCAGGATCAAATATTGAGCTTCTGAGCATCTCTATGACGACACTGCATACCGTCAACAAATCGCCCTTCAGCCATTCGACCTTATCCTCCTGCATAGCGGTGTGTCGTGCGGGTGACGGCTTGCTATTGATCGAAGATGGAGTATACGGCGCTTTGGCCTCAACGCCCATCGCCGAGCAGCTCGCCCAGCTGGTCGACAAAGGTATCAAGATTTTTGCCCTGGATCCGGACATTGCGGCTCGAGGCCTTGGGGAACAACTGCTCCCGGTGGTTCAGGTAACTGATTACGATGGCTTCGTGCGCTTAAGTACCGAACACCGCTGCATTCAAAGCTGGTATTGACCCATGGCACTGATAGTCGCGGGGCGCAGCTATGCCACCGACAAGGAAGGTTATTTAAAAAATCTAGAGGATTGGACACCGCCTCTGGCCGAAGCTCTGGCAGCTCAAGAGCAGATAACACTGACCCCCGAACATTGGGAAATTCTCGAGTTACTGCGCGATTTTTATCGGGAGTTTCAGATTTCTCCCGCCATGCGACCACTGGTCAAGCGGACCGGCCAGCTACTGGGTCCGGAAAAGGGCCGCAGTATTTACCTAATGCAGCTCTTCCCCCCAAGTCCTGCCAAAGTGGCGAGCAAAATCGCGGGCTTGCCCCGTCCGGACAACTGCCTATAACCCTCTTTACAACCCCAGAGGTTCGATGCGCTGCTCAGAAAAATGTTTCCGGGTCAACGAAACCACCACTCCGGAGAGTGCCAACAGCGCAATCAGGTTGGGAATCGCCATCAAACCATTGAGGATATCGGCGCAAATCCACACCAGCCCCAGACTCATATTGGCCCCCAGCGGAATTGCTAGCACCCAAAGAATTCTAAAAGGGATCACCACCCGCTCGCCCAGTAAGTACTGGGCGCAGCGCTCGCCGTAGTAGCTCCAACCTAACAAGGTAGTAAAGGCAAACAGCGCCAGAGCGACCGAAATCAGTATATCGCCGTGGATAATGGAGCCGGCAAAGGCGGCCTGGGACATAGCAGCACCCGCCTCTTCCCCCAGCCAGGCGCCACTGACAATTAATACCAGCCCGGTAATGGTGCACACCACCAGAGTATCGATAAAAGTGCCCAGCATGGCGATCAAACCCTGCTGGACCGGGCTGTTGGTCTTGGCGGCGGCATGAGCTATGGGCGCGCTGCCAAGGCCGGCCTCATTGGAAAATACCCCCCGTGCCACACCCATTTGTAAAGCCAGCATAATTGTGGCGCCGGCAAAGCCACCCTGAGCGGCCGAACCAGTAAAAGCACTGCTGACGACCAAAGCCAGAGCCGCAGGAACCTGGTCAATGTGCAGAACCAACACCAGACCGCCCGCCAGCAGATAGCTAATGGCCATAAAGGGCACCAGCTTACCGGCCACCTGCCCCAACCATTTGACTCCACCAATCAAAACCGCGCCCACCAGAGCCATCAACACCAGGCTTGTGTACCAGGGATCAATGTTGAAGCTGCCGGAGAGCGCATCGGCTACCGAATTAGCCTGTACCGTATTGCCGATCCCAAAACCGGCCAGAGCACCAAAAACCGCAAACAGACCACCCAGCCAAGCCCAGCGCTTGCCCAAACCGTTTTTGATGTAATACATGGGGCCGCCTACATGACGCCCGCGTCGGTCGGTTTCCCGGTAGTGTATTGCGCAGACGGCCTCAGCGTATTTGGTGGCCATACCCACCAGGGCACTGCACCACATCCAGAATAGAGCACCGGGGCCGCCAATACCTATAGCGGTGGCCACACCGACAATATTGCCGGTCCCTATGGTGGCCGAAAGCGCAGTCATCAACGCATTGAAGCTGCTGATATCTCCTGCGCCCTCCGGCTTTCTACCCCGGATCAGCTCGCGAAACCCCGGCCCTATATTGCGCAAAGGCACAGCTTTCAAACGCAGCATTAAGAACAAACCGGTACCGAGAATCAGTACCAGCATAAACTCGCCCCAGACCAGGCCGCTGAGTAATTTAAGCTTGACTTCTATTTGGGTCAGCAAGGTTTCCATAGACAAGTCTTCTTATTGTTGAGTATGGTTTTAAGGTGCGGCTATTAGGCCGGTGTCAGGGCGTCGCGATAGGGAAACAGGCCAAAAACGCCTCCCGTGTGTACAAAGACAATATCGTTACAGGCGCCGAACCAACCTTGCTTGATTTGTTCGAGCATGCCGTAAAAGGCTTTGCCGGTATAGACGGGGTCGAGCACCAATCCCTCAGTACGGGCCAGCAAGGCAATAGTATCGTATATCTCCCGGCTGGCCTTGGCATAGCCAGCACCGACATAATCATCCAATACTTCGACTTTCCCTAAATTCGGCGGCTGGGCTATGCCATAAGTTTCGCACGTGGCTGCTATATCTCGAGCCACTTTCAAGCGAAAGTGCTCCGCATCATCGCACACCGCCATACCCAGAACCTTCACTTCGGGGCTGAAGCAATAATGCCCAAAATGAAGCCCCGCCAAAGTCCCCCCCGAGCCAGTGGCACTGATCACCCAACCCGGGGTTATGCCGTGGTGCCGATAATCGGCCGCCAGCTCCTCACTGGCCGCAATATAGCCCCATATGCCATTGGCATCGCTGGCGCCCGTGGGAATGACCCAGGGCTTGCGCCCACGGCGGATCAACTCGGCAGCTTGAGCCTCCAGAAGATCATCGAGGTGGGCCTGGTACTCGACTGTGGGATAACAGTGAATGTCCGCCCCGGCCAGTTGACTGAGCAAATAATTGCCATCCGCAGAGCCCTCCGGCTCGCCTCTGAGAATCAAACTGATTTTCATGCCCAGCTGGGCTCCCAGCAGCGCCGTCGCTCGACAGTGATTGGATTGCAGGCCGCCGCAGGTGATCAAAGTGTCACAGCCCTGCTGCTGAGCCTGCGCCAAAACAAACTCCAGCTTGCGCACTTTGTTGCCGGTCAATAAACAGCCGGTCAAATCATCGCGTTTGACCCAAATGCGTGGGCCGCCGGAAATTTCGGAGATTCGATCAAGTGGTTGTAACGGGGTGGGAGTTTGGGAAAGCTTAAGGCGGGGCGGGAAAGCGAGCTGAGAGGTCATCTTCTGCTTCCGTGTCTCTGGCGTTTGGAGGAGCTGGCTGCCTGGCGCCAGCTCCTCATCAAGACCAGTCAAA
>CAZKCY010000204.1:0-3916 GCA_964551155.1 uncultured Marinimicrobium sp.
CATTTTGTTGATCATGCTGCCTTTGCCGTGCACCACCTCGTCGTGGGAAAAGGGCAATTGAAAGTTTTCGCTGAAGGCATACATCAGCCCAAAGGTAAGCTGATCGTGGTGATAGTGGCGATAGATAGGGTCTTTGCTGAAATACGTCAGGGTGTCATGCATCCAACCCATGTTCCATTTAATGGAGAAACCCAGCCCCCCGACCCAGGCTGGACGGGTGACCTGAGGCCAGGAGGTGGACTCTTCGGCAATGACCAAGGTCCCTGGATTGCGCCCAAGACACAGCTCGTTGAGTTGCCGGAGAAAATCCATAGCTTCCAGGTTTTCATTGCCGCCGTGGATATTGGGCACCCAGTCGCCCGGCTCGCGCGAATAATCCAAATGCAGCATGGAAGCGACGGCGTCGACGCGCAGGCCATCTAAGTGAAATTCCTCCAACCAATATATGGCGTTGGCGAGCAAGAAGTTGCGCACCTCGTTGCGCCCATAATTGTAGATCAGGGTACCCCAGTCCCGGTGTTCACCCAGGCGCGGATCTTCGTGTTCGTACAGGGCTGAACCGTCAAAGCGGGCTAGGGCGTGCTCGTCTTTGGGAAAGTGAGCAGGTACCCAATCAAGAATTATTCCCAGACCCCGCTGGTGTAGGTAATCCACCATGTAGCGAAAATCGTCGGGAGTGCCATAACGGCTGGTGGGGGCGTAATAGCCGGTAGTCTGGTAGCCCCAGGAGTCATCCAGAGGGTGCTCGGTAACCGGCATAAGCTCAATGTGGGTAAATCCGAGCGGCACTACATAATCGGCCAGCTGTTTAGCCAGATCCCGGTAATTTAAAAAACCGCCTTTTTCGTCGCGCCGCCAGGAGCCAAGGTGAACCTCGTAGATTGACAAGGGGCTGTGCTGCCAGTCCCAGTCGACCCGAGCCTGCATCCACTTGTCATCCTGCCATTGAAACTCGCTTGGCGGCACCACCAGCGACGAGGTCTTAGGACGATACTCGAATGACCGGCCGTAGGGGTCGATCTTCTGCTGCACCCTGCCGGTTTCGCGATTGCGCACCGAAAACTTGTAGAAAATACCGGCATCTAAGCCGGGAATGAACAATTCCCAGACGCCGCTGGAACCGCGCACCCGCATCTGATGGCGGCGATCGTCCCATTGGTTGAAATCACCCACGACACTTATGCGTTCGGCACTGGGCGCCCAGGTTGCAAACAGTACCCCTTGAACGCCATCTACTTCGCGCAGATGTGCACCCAGGACTTGATGAATGTTCCAGTGACGACCTTCGCCGAACAAATGTAGATCCAGCTCGCCCACTTGCGGTGCAAAAGCGTAGGGATCGTAATCGCAATGGGTACTGCCGGAATGATCGATCCAGCTGATCTGATAAGGATGGGATAGCGATTGTTTTTTGCCGTGCCACTCAAACAGGTCGCTGTTTGGCTTCCGGGTCATATCGAAGGTTTGGCCGCCCGCGCCCTTGAGCGCGACGTCATGCGCTCCAGGCAGATAGGCTCGAACGGTGATACCGCTATCATGAGGATGCCTGCCCAAAATTTCGAATGGGTCGTGATGCCGGGCTTCAACTAATCGTTTTAGGTCGTTGTCGTGCAGAGGTTTGTGCATCCGGGCTACCTTATTTAGGGCTTAGTGAGTTAGGCCTAGTGACGTCGATTGAGCCATTAATCCCTAATACTAACACTAGACGGTTTTCTGAAGATTTAAAGGTTCAAGCGGTGCTTAAAGACCATAAATTATTTTACTTCTCGACCGAATTTAGAACTTTTTCAATTGGCTTTTTAGTCTAAACTGAAGTTAGCGGGTAATTCCTGAACTAGACTGGAATTGCCGCCGGCGGAAAACCGCCCGGAATAGCAGTGTAAGAGTTTTACTTGGCTCGGTTATTGCTGATGCATTGCCAAAGCGGAAGTTTTTGCCTGAAGGCAAGATTGCAGAGGCTTTTACTATAAATCAGGGCTTTCTAAGCCAGCCATAATGGCCCGAACGCCCACCTCCGACTGCATTTGGAGGCTTGGGGTTGCAGGAACCTTGGGTTGAGCGGAAAGTCCGCAGGGACAGGATCTTTTCGTTATGTTGAACGCCAAATCAGGCCGTTTCGTCAGTCTACTGACACGTGACACCCTGGCAATCATTCTGGCGGGCGGCCGCGGCTCCCGGCTTCATGAGTTGACCAACTGGCGCGCCAAGCCGGCGGTCCACTACGGTGGCAAATTCCGTATCGTTGATTTCCCCCTGTCCAACTGCGTTAACTCGGGCATTCGCAGAATCAGTGTACTGACGCAGTACAAGTCCCATTCACTGGACAGGCACATTCAGCGCGGTTGGGGGTTTCTCGGCGGTGAAATGGGTGAGTTCGTAGAACTGATACCCGCGCAGCAGCGCACTTCTGAGTCTTGGTATGCGGGAACCGCCGATGCCGTTTTGCAAAACCTCGATATTATTCGTCAGCACAACCCATCCTACATCTTAATTCTGGCGGGTGACCATGTTTATAAGATGGACTACGGTACCATGCTGGCGGCCCATGTTGAGCGCAATGCGGACATTACCGTTGGCTGTATCGAAGTACCTATTGAGCAGGCTAGCGCTTTCGGTGTCATGGACATGGATGAAGACTACCGGATTACCCGCTTTCTGGAAAAACCTAAAAATCCCGAACCCATGATTGGCCATCCGGATCAGGTACTGGCGTCTATGGGCATCTATGTTTTCAGTACCGAAGTGCTCTTCGATGAGCTGCTGAGGGATCAGGAGCTGGCTGATTCGTCTCACGATTTCGGCAAGGATATTATTCCGTCGTTAATGAAAACTCATCGGGTTATGGCGTTTCCTTTCCGCGACCCGGTAACCGGTGGCAAAGCCTATTGGCGCGACGTCGGTACTATCGATGCGCTCTGGGAGGCCAATCTGGAGTTGACTGGGATATCGCCCGAGCTAGACCTCTACGATTCTGAATGGCCTATTTGGACCTACCAAGAACAGGTCCCGCCGGCCAAGTTTGTTTTTGATGACGACAAACGACGCGGCCATGCCGTGGACTCTATGGTAGCGGGGGGGTGCATAGTTTCCGGGTCCAAGGTTCGTCATTCGCTGCTATTTCCGCGCGTACGAGTCCATTCTTTCTGTGAAATTGCCGACTCAGTCCTGTTTCCCAATGTGGTCGTCGGTCGCAACTGTAAAATTCGCAAAGCCCTCATTGACCGAGGCTGTGTGATTCCGCCCGGTACACAGATTGGTTACGACGACGAAGAAGACAAGCGCCGCTTTCATGTCTCCCCAAAAGGCGTGGTTTTGGTAACTCCCGATATGCTGGATGAGAAGTATCCCCATGGCGTCTAAAGCAAAAGTAGTTCTATGTTGGCACATGCACCAGCCGGAGTATCGCGATCGACTCACCGGCAAGTATTTTTTACCCTGGACCTACCTGCATGCGTTGAAAGATTATGTTGATATGCTCGGGCACTTGGAGGCGAACTCCAAAGCCTGCGCGGTTTTCAACTTCGCCCCTATTTTGCTCGAGCAGTTGGATGATTACGCCGAGCAGGTAGATAGTTATTTGCAAATGGGAAAACCGCTAAACGATGACAATTTGGCGGCTCTTACAAGTACAGACTTGCCGGAACCGGGCTCGGATGAGTTTCTGAGCCTGGCCGGCAACTGCTTGCGGGCCAATGAGGAGCGCATTATTCAGCGTTTTCCCGCCTATCAGTACTTGGCGGAAACGCTCAAGGCCCTGCTTGAGAATCCGGGGCGGCCCTGTTATCTGAATAAGCAGTTTCTGATTGATCTTGTGGTTTGGTACCACCTGGGGTGGATGGGAGAGATAAAACGTTACACCGACACCCGAATTCAGAAACTGCAAGAGAAAGAGGGCAATTACAGCCTCGAAGATCGG
>CAZKCY010000204.1:3926-5200 GCA_964551155.1 uncultured Marinimicrobium sp.
GATGACTATTATTGGCGAAGAGTTGCGCAGCTTGAAGCCGCGTTATAGGAAATTACTTGAAGCCGGGCGCATCGAGCTTTCCATGAGCCCCTACGCCCACCCAATTCTACCCCTGCTGCAGGATTTCAACAGCGCGCGCGAGGCGATTCCCGATTGCCCCTTGCCCACAGCTGCGAGCTATCCCGGAGGAGAAGAGCGAGCCCGTTGGCACCTTCAGAAAGGTATAGAAATTTTTCAAAATTATTTTGGCGCCAAGCCTCCTGGCTGCTGGGCTTCGGAAGGCGCCCTGAGTGATGCCAGTCTCGATCTGCTCGAAGAGTTCGGATTTGCCTGGACCGCGACCGGCGATTCAGTCTTGCACAACAGTTTAAAAGACTCGCGCAACCCTAAAGTTGACGGCGACAACATTCACCGCACGTATCGATTTTCCGAGCGCAAACTTAAATGCTTTTTTCGGGACGACGGACTTTCTGATTTGATCGGGTTTCAATACGCCAACTGGCACGCGGAAGATGCCGTGGGCGATTTGCTTAATCATATGGTGACCATTGCCGAGGCAGCCGACCAGCCGGAAGACTGCGTGATTTCGGTAATTATGGATGGCGAGAACGCTTGGGAGTATTACCCCCAAAATGCTTGGTTCTTTCTCGAGGCGTTGTACCGCAGGCTTGCAGAGCACCCACAACTGGAAATGACTACCTACAGCCGCCTGCTGTCTGACCACCAACCCAAGCCAGTGGATATGGCGAATCTAGTGGCTGGTAGCTGGGTCTATGGTAGCTTCTCTACCTGGATAGGAGACACCGACAAAAACCGAGCCTGGGATATGTTGTGCGACGCCAAGCAAACATTTGATCAGGTCATGTCCGAGAAAAATTTATCGGAACAGGAACGCAAGCGTGCAAGTGAGCAATTGGCCCTGTGCGAAGGTTCCGATTGGTTTTGGTGGTTTGGCGATTACAACCCGGCGCAGAGCGTCGCCGATTTCGATTTTCTTTATCGCTTACACTTGACTAACCTCTATCAACTGTTGAAACAGCCGGCTCCCGAATACTTGAGCCATTCCTTTAGCCAGGGCTTGGGTTCGCCCGCTGCAGGTGGCGTTATGCGTCGGGGGCATGAAGAAGTGAGTTCATCTTGATGCCTAGAACCTCGGTTACGGCCGTCCCCCTATTGAACCGCCGTAGAGCGGGGGTCGTTTTGCACCCGACGTCTCTGCCCGGGCCAGGTATCCAAGGCACGCTAAGTCGCGAAGCCTATAATTTCGTCGATTT
>CAZKCY010000205.1:0-5177 GCA_964551155.1 uncultured Marinimicrobium sp.
AAAAGGATTCGACCATGGCTGTTGAAGGTATCCACTTGACCATTCAAGTCTGAAATAGGCTGCGCAATCCTGTCGATCGTCGGGTTGATGGTCGCGGGCAAAAAGGTTTCGTTCTGCTGGGCCTGGCCTACTGCCAAACGCCCTGAGGCCTGGAATAGCGCAAGAGGCTGCCAACTTCCGGAGAGCAGCAATTGGTGAAAGCGGTTGTCCGGTTCCTGCGACATGCGACCCTGGTCGCCGCCCTGCCCTAATGGGGTAAAAGGATTATCCCAGACCACCGATTCGGCCTGGTTGTCGAACAGCGAGCCATGGTAGGCCAGTTGTACTTGCCAGCTATCATTCAGGTAGGCGATATTGGCATCGACCTGGTCGGTTACTCTGTCCAGCGGCGCGGGCAGTATTGCGCTATTGGTTAAAAAGCTAGCGCCCAAGAGTCTTTCGCCCTCTTGTTCGATGCGTCGGTAGTCGATGCCGTAGTGCCATTGGCCGCCGCTTTGGGCACTTGCACCGAGCTGAAAAGTCTCACGATCGGAGTTCAACGAAACTCTGTCCAGACTGGGCAAGAGTTGTGACATGGCCCGGGTGCTGGATGCGGCTTGCCAGTCATTCGGCAGTTGAAGGTGTTGACTGCCGGCTTGTTCAAAAACGGTTTCCGCGTCCTCGGCAACAAACTTTGGCAGCCGCTCATAATCCAGGCTGAGCCGATAGTGTCCTTGACGGCTGTGACTCAACCCCAGCCGAGGCGCGCCCCAAGTGGGATTTTCAAGGTTCAGTTCAAGCAGAGCACCCTCGTCAAGGCGATACGTCAAATCGGCCGCTGCGATCAGGTGCGCCCCGCTGTCATCCAGACCGGTATACTCGCTAAACTTATCGGAGGACTCGGATACCGCCCCTACCCCGCCCGTGACACTGCCTTCAAGTCTGGCCTGTTCGGGGCATAGTCGGCAGGACCAACCACTGGTGTCCGCCTGCGGCCAGTAACCCGACTGAGCGTTAGCACCGACTGAGAAGCCTAGCAGCGCCCCGCTCAGGAGTGGCCCCAATCGATGCCGGATTGAGTGCTGAAGAGACTGCGATCTGGCCATGGCTCCCTCCTCCGTTAGCGACTCAGGTTGTCACCCGAAGGGTGATTAGACCCGTGCACTTGCGAGTGACAGTTGGTGCAGCTGCCGCCCAAAAGCAAAGCGGAAGGCCGCCCCGCCGGCAAACGCTCGCCGGTCAAAGCAATACTGGGGTGTCCGGCGCGGGAATGGCATTGTTGACACAACAAGGGCGGACGCTGGGTCAGTAACGCCTCATGGTTGGAACCGTGAGGCCTGTGACAGAGGCTGCAATCCTCAGTCACGGGGGCATGCTCCCAAAGCACGGGACCGCGTTTTTCGGCATGGCATCGGTTGCAAGTGTCATTCAGGTTGATGCCCACCAACATAGCCTCTGTGAGAGATCCGTGGGGTTGATGGCATCCGGTACAGGCCATTTTTCCTTCGCGCACCGGGTGGCTGGACATTTGAAAGCTCTGGGCACGCTGGCGCTGGTGACACTGGTAACAAACCTCCGCCTGCTGCTCCGGCACCTGCACCGGGTCGTCACGTTTATGAACCGAATGGCAATCAGTACAGCCTACTTCCTGGCGTTCGTGCACGCCGCCGCGCCAGTGGCTGCGCTCGGAATCCTGGTGGCAGCTAAGACAGATTTCCACCTCCTCTTGCTGGGACAGCATGGAGTTATGCGCGAATGCCAAAGGCGCCGGCCGCTCCTGACCTGGCCGCAGACGACCGGCATGATCACCGCCCGGCCCGTGGCAGCTTTCGCACTGCTGCTGCGCGAAGGGGGTACGGGAGTCGCTGGCAACCCCATGCGCTGTTTGAAAAATTGCGGCAACCTTGTCGTCGTCGTGGCAACGCAAACAGCTGTCGGCCCCCTGCCGTGAAAAATCCGGTAGGGGCGGCGTCGGGTCACTCTGGGCGGACGCCCCTGCCATAAGAACCAGTAGCGCTATACCGGTCAAGACACAGCCTTTCACCCGGCAATTATTCCAGACCATGAACACGCTCGACATCAGCGATTTGTCCTGGCCCGTGACATACCGAACAGGTTTCGGTCACCGAGCTGTCCAACACGGCCTGCGTCAGGCCAAAACCCCCGCCATTGAGCATCATGTGAGTTTCTACCAGCTCACCCGTATGGCAGGACGCGCAAGCGGCGCTGGCTTCCGATACTTTCATATGAACCGAGGGGTCGTCGGGCGCGCCCACCGTCATAATCGAGGTGCCCAGCAAACCGCTCGGCAAAGGCAATTGATAACCATCGTCGGTATGACAAGCCGTGCAGTCTGAGGAATCGCGCGGATAGCGCAGCGCACTGAAATCATGAGGCCGGTTACCAAAGCCGTAGGCCACAAAGGGTTCAGTGCGGATTTGCGAACCGTGGATCGCGTGGATCATATACTTCAAGTGCACTGACTGTTCGGCCAGGCCGTCAAGAACGGACATTCCGTCTACCATGGTGTCGCCGGCGCGACGGGCTATATCTGTGGTATTGGGGTTATGACAAATTGCGCAGTGCCGAACCTCGTCGGTGCGCTGATCGCCGTGGAAGGCCAGGCCGTCGTTGCGATTATGGCAGCCCTGACACTTTTCCGCGCTCACGACTTGGCGGCGCTCTACCGGCGTGCTATCGGTAATCGCAAAGGCTGCCACGGTTGCTGTTATCGGGATCCGGAATTCTTCCTCCGGATCCACCGCGCGCGCTTCCATACCGACCGTACCCGAGCCGGTGACATCCCCAGGAATGGGGCTAGAAGCAGTGATGGTAAAGGTGCCGTCACCATTGGCGCTGGCATTTTGTTGGAGATTGGAAACCGACATGCCGGCAGCCGGACCGTGTTGATAATCCTGGTTATTCCAGCCGAAACGCAGACTCATGCTGGCTCCTGGTCCGAAGGCGGGATCTTCAAGCACATTAAAGGGCGCGTCGGCGTTGGTGGGGTCGGTTACCGAAAAGGTCACCTGGGGTGTTTCACCGGGTCCGGAATTTACAATGTCCAGGATATTCAGCTGAAAGCGGCGGGCCGCCTGCTGGCCGGGTATAACATGGCTGGCGAGCACCTCACCCACAAAACCTTCGGGCCGGTGACAGATTGTGCATTCGGCATTGTCTGTGGCGACATGGCCAACCCCCGCGACAAAGTCGATGTCATCGTGGCAGGAGCCGCAGGCTTGCATGGTGGGGTTATGGGTAATGTTGACGGCTTGAGGGGTGGCCTCATCTTCGGGGTCGTGACAGGTCACGCAGTTGCGCGGGTCCTGGGGCAGGCCAACGTCGGAAAAGTTATGGGGGCGGTCGCGAAATCCCCAAATAATAAATTCCTCGCCGCTCACCACGCTGGGGAGTTCCTCACCCATATGGAGTTTGTGAATCAAGACCCGAAAATCCAGGGACTCACCGCTTTGCGCATCGGAAGTACCCGGGTTGTGGCAGGTCACACAGTAGTCCACCAACACCCGGCCACCGCCATGCAGTGCCAAGTCCCCGCCGTGACATGTGTCGCATGACTCCTGCGTAACGATGTGACGATTGGCAATGCCGTCGCCCTGGGACAGGCCCGTGGCGGGCTCAAACGTGTAGGTTGCATTGGCCGCCGGCAACCTCTCGCCGCGAAAGCTGCCGGATAGTTGCATGCCGACCCTGTGGGGCAGTTCAGGCTCGAAGGCTACAGCCAGCGGTTCGGTGACCGAGGTGATATCGGTTCCGAAGGTATAACGGTAACTACCGTCCCCCATGTTTTCGAGCTCACCCGCTGAACTGCGCTCAGCGGTGGCTTGAATTTTAGCTTCGGTACCCGGCCAGGGTCCTTCACCGGGCTCTTCCTGAGTGTTGATATAACTTTGCCAAGCATCGGTGTCACCACCGGATCCCGGCATCAGCTTGGCGACGGTGAAGCTGGCCTCCTCAAGATTGGTAAACGGAAAACCGTCCTGATCCAAAATCAGGAACTCCACCACCAGACCGCTCTCGATGCTGGCGTCGGTAATGCTTAGCTGCAAGGATTCGGGAACCGGACCCGCCACCCCGGGGCCGGGTGGGCCAGGCTCCCCCGGAGGCCCTGACGGTCCTTCTGGGCCAGCCGGCCCCGAGGGGCCAGCGTCACCGTCACAACCAGCGAGTCCAAAGACTAGAAGCGCGCCCACCAATGCGCCAATCAGGCTGTTGAATCGTAAGGCATGCATCACAGGTGTTCCCTCCGTTCAGCGGCGCAAAAATCCCGGATACCCAAGCACCCAGCCAACCAGACCGGGGCTTTGAACCATAAAGCAATTTAGGTACTCATTTGATTAAAGCACCGATTTACCCGGCTTGCTTGTACCAACCGGGCGACTTTTTTGATCTGGATCAACAAGTCACCAACTATTTAACTTCACCTGAAAAGATCTTTTGCTCAGCTACATCGGCTGGTCTATTTTCAAATAGACATGTCCTAAACTTCAGAGCTGAATTTATGCGAACTTTTCAATTCATTTTCACGCTTAAAAGGGCAATTCTTATATTAACGGCGGCCGCTGCCACCTTGATGTGGAGCAATCTTTGGGCGGAACCGCCCGACCTTGCGGACAGCTGTGCCGAGTGCCACGGGGAAGGGGGTCAAAGTGACGACCCTGAGATACCCATTATTGCCGGTCCCTCCGCTTTTTATCTGGAAAACCAACTGCTTCTTTTTCAACAGAAAAACCGTCCTTGCGTCAGCGAGCAATTCGACTCCGACGCCCCGGCAGAGAGTCATTGCGCTTTGGTTGCTGATCTTTCCGAAGATGAAATTATCGAGCTGGCGGCTTATTTTTCAGAGCAGCCCTTTAAACCCGCACCGCAGGAAACCGACCAGAAACTGGCCGAACAAGGAAAAGCCATTCACGAGCGCAAGTGCGATCGCTGCCATGCCGAAGCCGGCAGCCTGGCATTGGACGATGCCGGTATTCTGGCCGGCCAGTGGCGCCCTTATCTGGTGCGCACCTTGACTTCGTTCCGAGATACCGATCGCTGGCAGCCCGAAAAAATGGAAGAGGAAGTGGACGAACTCTCCGATCAGGACATTAACGCCTTGGCCGAATTCTACGCCAGTCAAGGCCGCTGATATTTACTCAGGGGTTAAGTCATGGAACAACCGGACAAGCAGAAACCGG
>CAZKCY010000206.1:0-5148 GCA_964551155.1 uncultured Marinimicrobium sp.
TCGCGAAGGCGGCCGTACCGTAGGCGCTGGCGTGGTTGCCAAGATTATCGATTAAGAAGTTTGTGTTGCGGCAGGGGGCTCGCTGAGCCCCTTGTTCCCGCCCAAAAGTTACAGGCCAGTAGTTCAATTGGTAGAGCGTCGGTCTCCAAAACCGAAAGTTGGGGGTTCGAGTCCCTCCTGGCCTGCCATCATTGCGAATAAGTGAAGGTTTCTGCAGCCTATGAACAGCAAAAGCGAAGCAAAAGAGTACCGCCTTGACCCGCTCAAGTGGTTGTTGGTGGTGGCACTTATTGCCGCTGGCGTGGTCGGAAACTCACACTTTGCCTCCGAGCCCTTGTTGTATCGGGTTTTGGCGCTGGTGGCGCTTGCCGCCGTCGGTTTGCTGGTTGCAGTTAATACCGCCAAGGGTGCCAGCATTTGGCGCCTGTTGCGTGAGTCTTTAGTCGAGGTGCGCAAGGTTGTTTGGCCCTCGCGCGCAGAAACAAATCAGACCACCCTGATTGTGATTGTAGTAGTCATTATTATGTCGTTCGTGCTCTGGCTGCTCGATACACTGTTTGGATGGCTCGCATCCTTGATTATAGGGTAGGTGAGAGATGGCTAAGCGTTGGTATGTGGTTCACGCCTATTCCGGCTACGAGAAGAAGGTCGCGGCCTCGCTGAAAGAGCGCGTCGAGCTGCACAACATGCAGGACAGCTTTGGCGAGATTCTGGTGCCCACCGAAGAAGTGGTAGAGATGCGCGCCGGTCAAAAGCGCAAGAGTGAGCGCAAGTTCTTCCCCGGCTACGTGCTGGTGCAGATGGAGCTCAATGACGATACCTGGCATTTGGTAAAAGATACCCCGCGAGTGATGGGCTTTATTGGTGGCAAGGCGGATCAGCCTGCGCCCATTACCGAAAAGGAAGCTGAGGCGATTTTGCGGCGGGTGGATGATTCCATCGAGAAGCCCAAGCCCAAAACCATTTTTGAACCCGGCGAAATGGTTCGGGTCACAGACGGACCCTTTAACGATTTTAACGGTGTGGTGGAAGAGGTCAATTACGAGAAGAGTCGCCTGCGGGTGGCGGTTCTGATTTTTGGTCGTTCTACGCCGGTTGAGCTTGAATTCGGCCAGGTCGAAAAAGCCTGAGGTTGATCGGCTGATTTGGAATTTTTTTTGACCTTTCTTTGTATTTTGCAGAGAAAGGTTTTCGCGTCTCCGGTTGTTGTGTTTCAACCGCTGGAGAGGGGAGCCGGCGACGAGATGCTGCGCCACAGCGTCTTTGAGGCGTTAACACCCAATGGGGAGTAAATCTAATGGCTAAGAAAGTAACCGCGTATATCAAGCTGCAAGTTGCAGCTGGCAAGGCAAATCCAAGTCCTCCGGTTGGTCCTGCATTGGGTCAGCACGGCGTCAACATCATGGAATTCTGTAAAGCGTTTAATGCTCAGACTCAGAACATCGAGCCCGGTTCTCCGGTGCCGGTGGTGATCAGCGTCTACAGCGATCGCAGCTTTACCTTCACCATGAAAACTCCGCCCGCCTCTTTCCTGTTGAAAAAAGCAGCTGGAATCAAGAGTGGCAGTGCACGTCCTAACACCGACAAAGTTGGCAAGGTGACTCGTGCGCAGCTGGAAGAGATTGCAACCACCAAAATGCCGGATTTGACTGCCGCCGATATGGACGCCGCCGTGCGCACCATTGCTGGCTCAGCCCGTGCAATGGGTCTTGAAACGGAGGGCGTGTAAGATGGCTAAATTGACCAAGCGGCAAAAAGCGATTCAAGCAAAAGTCGACAGCACCAAGCAGTACGGTATCGAAGAAGCCGTCGCGCTGCTGAAGGAGCTGTCGATGGTAAAGTTTCCGGAAACCTTTGATGTGTCCATTAACTTGGGCATTGACCCGCGTAAATCTGACCAGGCAGTTCGCGGCGCTACCACTCTGCCGCACGGTACCGGTAAAGACGTGCGCGTAGCCGTATTTGCCCAGGGTGCCAACGCCGAAGCCGCCAAGGCTGCCGGTGCAGACCTGGTAGGTATGGACGATCTGGCCGCCGAAGTTAAGGCTGGCAAGATGGATTTCGACGTGGTTGTTGCTAGCCCCGACGCTATGCGCGTTGTCGGTCAGCTGGGTCAGATCCTCGGCCCCCGTGGACTGATGCCTAACCCCAAGACCGGTACCGTAACTCCGGACGTAGCCACGGCCGTTAAGAACGCCAAAGCTGGTCAGGTTCGTTACCGCGCCGAAAAAGGCGGCATTATTCACGGTGGCATTGGCAAGATTTCCTTTGACGCTCAGGCTATCAAAGTGAACATCGAAGCACTGGTTAACGATTTGAAAAAATCCAAGCCGTCCACGGCCAAGGGTGTATACCTCAAGAAGATTTCCTTGAGCACCACCATGGGCCCCGGACTGGTTATCGATCAAGCCTCTCTGACTGTATAAGGCAGAGGGCAGCAAGAACTTTGGGGTCTGCGTTTTCGCAGGCTGTCAAAGACCGTAGGCGAGCCCCGGTCTTTTAAGGCTAGCAATAGCTGCGAAAGTCGGGGGTCTTAATCAGATTCATTCCGGTTCGCCGGCAAAGGAATCAAGCCTACGCAGACGGTGGGACCCGCTCTGGCTTAACGCTAGAGAAGATCACCGATTACAGGGCTTTGGTGTCAACCAAAGCTGGAAGTTAACGGCAGAGTTAATCTGTCAAACCCAGGAGAAATCCCGTGGCATTAGGACTTGAAGGCAAAAAAGCGATTGTCGCTGAAGTCCAGGAAGCTGCAGAGAGCGCGATTTCCGCGGTGGTTGCCGATTCACGCGGCGTTACCGTAGATAAAATGACCGCTCTGCGTAAGCAGGCCCGTGAGAATGGCGTTTGGATTAAAGTCGTTCGCAACACACTGGCCCGTCGCGCGCTTGAAGGCACGCCTTACGAGTGTCTGTCCGAAAGTTTCACCGGACCGACCATGATCGCCTTTTCCCGTGAACATCCAGGTGCAGGTGCTCGCATCCTGCAGGATTTCGCCAAGGAAAACGACAAGCTCGAATTGAAGGTTGCGGCCTTTGAAGGTGAATTGGTGAATATCAGTTTGTTGGCAAGTCTACCGACTTACGACGAAGCTATCGCCAAGTTGATGAGCGTGATGAAAGAAGCAGCTGCTGGCAAATTGGTTCGCACTCTGGCGGCCATTGGCGACGCAAAAGAACAGCAAGCCGCATAATCTCAGGCAAGACCTTGAGTTTGCAGCTTTATTTGGATAACCGAGCCCCGAGCTCCATTAATTTAGGAATTGAGACATGTCTCTGAGCAAAGAAGAAATCATCGATGCTATTGCCGAAATGTCAGTGAAAGATGTTGTTGATCTGGTTTCTGCAATGGAAGAAAAATTTGGTGTTAGCGCCGCTGCCGCTGTGGCCGCTGGTCCTGCTGCTGGCGAAGCTGCCGGTGCTGCTGAAGAGCAGACTGAGTTTGACGTTGTTCTGACCGGTATTGGTGAGAAGAAAGTCAACGTGATTAAAGCAGTTCGCGAAATCACCGGTCTGGGCTTGAAAGAAGCCAAAGAAATGGTGGAAAGCGCACCCAAGGCCATTAAAGAAGGCGCTTCTAAAGACGACGCCGAGGCTGCCAAGAAGAAGTTGGAAGAAGCTGGCGCAACCGCAGAGCTTAAGTAAGTTTGAGCTCTCGCTGCGCAAGTCCAATTTTGTGATTGGACGCGGGGCTGGTGGACACTTTGTCCGCCAGCCTTTTTCCGTTTTCGGTCGACGGTAACGACTGAAGAGATGGCGCCAAGGCGTCATGGTTAGACTATCACGGGATTGCGCCGGATAGCAGAGGGTCTAAGGCTAGCCGGGAACGCCGTGCGCGCCCAAGGCTAAAACGCCCGATCCGTGAACAAGCTGGGGAATACAGATGGCTTACTCATACACTGAGAAAAAACGTATCCGCAAGGATTTTGGCAAACTGCCGCACGTCATGGATATTCCATATCTATTGGCAATTCAGCTGGATTCATATCGCAAATTTACTCAAGCAGATACGCCCTCTACGGAGCGTGGCGATTCTGGCTTGCATGCCGCTTTTCGGTCGGTTTTTCCCATTGTAAGTTACTCTGGCAATGCGGCGCTTGAATACGTCAGTTATAACCTCGGCAAAGCAGCATTTGATGTCAACGAATGTATTTTGCGCGGCGTAACCTACGCTGTGCCATTGCGGGTGAAAGTCCGCTTGATGATCTATGATCGCGAATCTTCCAACAAAGCGATTAAAGACATTAAAGAACAAGAAGTGTACATGGGCGAAATTCCGCTCATGACCGAAAACGGTACCTTTGTGATCAACGGTACCGAGCGCGTTATCGTGTCGCAGTTGCATCGCTCACCGGGCGTTTTCTTCGACCACGACAAGGGTAAGACCCACTCATCCGGCAAGTTGCTCTACTCAGCCCGGATTATTCCCTACCGCGGTTCCTGGTTGGATTTTGAATTCGATCCCAAGGATCTGGTTTATGTGCGTATCGACCGTCGCCGCAAGCTGCCGGCCACTATTCTGATGCGTGCCCTGGGTTATAGCTCCCAGGAAATGCTGGAAATGTTTTACGACAACAGCACCTTTGAGATGGGTGAGAACGGCCAGTTCGTGTTCGAAGTGGTGCCCTCGCGCCTGCGCGGTGATGTGGCAACCTTCGACATTAAAGACAAAAAAGGCAAGGTTCTGGTAGAAGAAGGCCGCCGGATTACCGCCCGCCATATTCGCCTGCTGGAAAAAGCCGGCGTTGACCAGATGGAAGTGCCCGCAGAGTATCTGCTGGGCCGGGCTCTGGCGCGCGATGTAATCGACGAGAAAACCGGTGAGTTGCTGCTTGAGTGTAACACCGAGATTACCGCTGACGTTCTGGCTACGCTCGCCAAAGCGGGCATTACTAAGATTGAAACCCTGTACACCAACGAACTGGATTGCGGTCCGTTTATTTCCGATACCCTGCGCACCGATCCAACCCGCACCCAACTGGAAGCGCTGGTAGAAATTTATCGCATGATGCGCCCGGGCGAGCCGCCCACTAAGGAATCGGCCGAAGCGCTGTTCCAGAATCTGTTTTTCAGTCAGGAGCGCTACGACCTGTCGGCCGTGGGCCGGATGAAGTTCAACCGTCGCCTGGGTCGTGAAGAAGAAACCGGC
>CAZKCY010000207.1:0-5108 GCA_964551155.1 uncultured Marinimicrobium sp.
CTTCGGGACACTTCCCACATCCATGTGGGGCGTCCATGTAGGCTCGACGTCGAAACGTCGAACCGCGGCATCCCGCTGGCGACGGTCTCGGAAGACCTTCCACCTCGGCGCGTGCGTAGCTTCGTAAAGGTTGCCGCATTACAATGCATGCTTACGCAACTGCTCAATCAGTTTGCCGTGCAACCCGCCGAATCCGCCATTGCTCATAATCACCAAATGGCTGTTGGCCTCGGCCAGAGTCAGGGCGCCGTGAATCATTTCATCCAGATTGTGCATCAGCTTGGCGGGCACCGAGCTGTGATTGACCACCTCGGCCATATCCCAGTCGGCTTCCGGCGGCTGATACCAGAATACCGCATCGGCATCGGTCAAGGCATTGTTCAGCGACTCCCTATGAACGCCCATGCGCATAGTGTTGGAGCGCGGCTCGATAAGAGCGATGATTTTTTCATTGCCCACCCGGGCGCGCAGGCCCGCCAGAGTCGTCTTAATGGCCGTTGGATGGTGGGCGAAATCATCGTAAACCTTGATGCTGTGCAAATCCGCCAGACATTCCATGCGCCGCTTGACGCCCGCGAAGCTTGCCAGTGCCTTGGCACTGACATCGGGGGTCACGCCCACATGGCGGGCCGCTATCATCGCCGCCAGGCCATTGTGAACGTTGTGCTGGCCGCTGAGATTCCATTCGACCTGGGCTAGTTTCTCGCCTTTATGGGTTACATCGAACCGACTGCCGTCGGCGGCCAGACTCAGCGCCTGCCAGTCGGCGCTGTCGGAATCCAGGCTAAAAGTCTGGCGCTGACTCCAGCAACCCATCGCCAGAGTGTCTTCCAGAGCCTGGTCGGTCTGGGGGCTGATCAGCAGTCCGGAGCCGGGCACGGTGCGTATCAGGTGGTGAAACTGGCGCTGAATAGCGGCCAGGTCGGGAAAGATATCGGCGTGGTCGTATTCCAGGTTGTTCAGAATCAGAGTGCGGGGTCGGTAGTGGACGAACTTGGAGCGCTTATCGAAGAAGGCGCTGTCGTATTCATCGGCTTCCACCACGAAAAAGGGCGTTTCGCCCAAACGGGCCGATTCGGGAAAATTCTGGGTCACGCCGCCGATCAAAAATCCCGGCGCCATGCCGGCGTACTCCAGAATCCAGGCAAGCATACTGGCGGTGGTGGTTTTTCCGTGGGTGCCGGCCACTGCCAGCACCCATTTGCCGGGCAGCACATGATCGCGTAGCCACTCTGGGCCCGAGGTGTAGGCCAAGCCCTGTTCGAGCAGATATTCCACCGCCGGATTGCCCCGGCTCAGGGCGTTGCCCACGATCACCAGATCGGGCGCCGGTTGCAGGTGTTCGGCGCTGTAGCCGCTCATCAGCTCTATGCCGGCCTGCGTCAGCTGAGTGCTCATGGGCGGGTAGACGTTGGCATCGCTGCCGGTCACTTTATGGCCCTGGGCTTTGGCCAGCAGCGCCAGGCTGCCCATGAAAGTACCGCAAATACCGAGAATGTGAATGTGCATGCCAGCCTCTGTCGTCAGTCGATAGCGGCTAGTTTATAGACCCAGAGCCCGGGTTTACAGTGGCTTATTCAATTGCTGGGCTCTTCCCTCAAATTGCCCCACAGCTCTTCCAGCCGATCGTCGCGACCGCAGCTGAAACGGTAGTATTTGTAGCGCAGCGGGTTTTTTTGATAGTAGTTCTGGTGATAGTCCTCGGCGGGATAAAATTCCTTGGCTGGCAGTATCTCGGTCACCACCGGTTGCTCGAAGCGCTCGGCAACTTCTTGTTTGCTGGCTTGGGCCAGTTGTTGCTGTTCTTGGTCCAGATAAAAAATGGCACTTCGGTAAGAGCTGCCCCGGTCGCAGAACTGCCCGCCGGCATCGAGCGGGTCAATGTTGCGCCAGAACACCTCGAGCAGTTTTTGGTAACTGATTTGTGCTGGATCGTAGGTGATTTTTACCGCTTCGTAATGGCCGGTGTTGCCCCCGGTCACTTGTTCATAAGTGGGGTCTTCCAGATGACCTCCGGTATAGCCGGAGATAGTTTCCTCTACTCCCTCAAGCTTGTCGTAGGGCGGCTCCATGCACCAGAAACAACCGCCAGCGAAAATTGCTGTCGCTTGCTTAAAGTTTTGTTGGTCATTCTGGGCGTTGGCCCAGGGCGCAAACAGCAGGGCTGCCAGCAATAGAAAACGCATCGGTGATCTCCGCAAGTGTTCGAGTCGGCTCTTTGAGTCGCCGCCATACCTGCAAGCATAGACCTTAAGCGGCTTGCAGGTAGCGTATGAGTTTACTCGCTTTCATCCGGGTTAGATCACCGATCACCAGCCGTCGACACCCTTGTCGAAAATGGGTCAAGGTTGCAGGCCTGACGTTGTTAGCCGTTTTCTTGTTGGACCGTCGATAGGGTTTAGATAAAACGGCTGCATACTTTCTGTTGGAATTTTCAGGACATGTTATCCGGGCTGGTATGACTCTGGAGCTGCTGTTGCTGCTTGTCGAGCAGGGTTTTATAGGGGGATTTGATTTCCAGCAGACGACCGCTCGTCGATTCAAGCTCAAGATGCTGGCTCAGGCTTTCATCCACCAATTCGGGGGCAATAAAAACCCCGGTTTGCTGTCGGTCGGGCCCGAGACTTTGCTGCGCCATAAATTCCTGTGCCAGACTCCCGGCTTCCGGTAGCGGCTGAATGCGCGCGCTCAGGCGCAGTTTGGGGCCCGGGTTGGCCTCGCTCAACTGTTTTAACAGCTGGGCGGCGCAAAGCGCTCGCAAAGCGCAGTCGGCGGCGTCGGTACCCTCGAAGTCGATCAGCAACCGGTGCTCGCTCAGCAATCTCCGTTTGCCGCTGTACAGAGTCAGCACTCCTTTGAGTTGATAATCAAACCGCTCCACCAATTGGGTAAAACCTTCCAGATTGAGCTGCTGGTAGAGCAGTGGCAAGTTCAGAAGTTCGAGATTTAGCCGCAGGCTCTCGGTAGGCTCGATTGGCAATAAAATCTCTTCATCTGCCGCAGCGGTATCCGCCGCGCCCTGGTCGGAACGACCGTGAAAACGAAACGGGAAGCGACTCAGCCAGGGTGCGGCCGCGGCTATCAAAACCAAGAGCGTCCAGAAGGCGAAAAACTGGCGGTCGCCAGTGGTTAATTGAGGGCCCTGGATGGCTACCCGCAAATAGCCGGCGACGTTGTCGTGCAGGGTTATGGCGGCGCTATAGCTTTGATGTTCGCGCTGAGCCAGCTCGCTCGGGGAATAACCGCTCTGGACCAGCAGCTGGTTTTCGACATCGTGAACCGTGGCGCCAATTACATGGGGGTATTGATCCAGCTCTTGAAGAATGACTTGCAGACTGATCAAGTCCTGACTCAGGGTCGGGCTGACCGCACGCTGCGCGGCGCTGCTGGCCAGCGCCTGGCCGTAAATGGCTCGCTCGCTCTGGAGATTGGTTTGGCTGTAGTGCCAGTAGAGCAGGCTCCCCAACAGCCCCAGAAGCACAATTAGGGCGCTGCTGAAGATTGCGAGCGGATGGGCGCTTAAGCGGGGCAAAATCGGCATGCAGTTACCAGAATAATCCTTGGGCGACAGAGCAGTTTTGCTCGCCCGGCATTCTACCCTAAATCAAACTCTCGCTGCAGAAGACGTCGTGTCACTTGAACCGTTATAATGCCCAAATGGATAGCGCCTTCCAAGCGTAGGGGTTCTGAATCGCCCCTTAAGTTTAGTTGTTCCAATCAAGTGAGTTTCTGTGAAAGATATTCTGCTGATCAACGTATTTGGTGATGACAAGCCCGGGGTAACCTCGGCCATTACCGGCCTGTTGAGTAAATACGACGCTATAGTGCTCGATATTGGCCAGGCCGTTATTCACGACAATCTGGCGCTGGGGATGCTGGTGGCTTTGGAGGGCGGCCAGGTTGCCAGCGTGGCCCTGCAGGAAGAGATTCGCCAGGGTGTTGTTGGCCTGGCGGTGCAGGTTCGCTTTGAGCCCATTAGCCACGAGCGCTATCACAACTGGGTTGAGCAGCAGGGCAAGCCTCGGCACATTGTCACTTTGCTCTCGCGCCAGGTTAGCGCGGCTCAGATCGCCGAACTGACTGCCGTCACGGTTAAGCACAACCTGAACATCGACCACATCAATCGGCTCTCCGGCCGGGTTCCGCTGGAATCGCTGGACAAGCGCAGCAACGCCTGTGTGGAATTTTCGGTGCGCGGTATTCCAGAAGATGCCAGCACCTTGCGCGCCGACTTCATGGACCTGTCTACCCGCCTGGAAGTCGACATCTCGTTTCAGAAAGACAGCATCTATAGACGCAACCGGCGCCTGGTATGCTTTGATATGGATTCGACTTTGATCGAGGCGGAGGTCATTGACGAGCTGGCCAAAGCCGCCGGCGTGGGCGATCAAGTGGTGGCCATCACCGAAGCCGCCATGCGCGGCGAGCTGGATTTCAAACAGAGCTTCGCCCAGCGCCTGGCGCTGCTTGAAGGTCTGGACGAGTCAGTGCTGGAAGGCATAGCCCGCAATTTGCGGCTGACCGAAGGCGCGGAAAAGCTGATTGCGGCGCTGAAAAAACTGGGCTACAAAACCGCAATTCTCTCCGGAGGCTTTGAGTATTTCGGGCGCTTCCTGCAGCAGCGGTTGGGCATCGATTATGTCTACGCCAACCAGCTTGAGATCAAAGCCGGCAAGGTCACCGGCAAAGTGGCCGGCCAGGTGGTCGATGGCGAGCGCAAGGCGCATTTGCTGGCGATGCTTGCCGAGCAGGAAGGCATTACTCTGGAGCAGGTGATAGCGGTGGGCGATGGCGCCAACGATTTGCCAATGCTCAATGTCGCCGGGCTGGGTATCGCCTTTCGCGCCAAGCCTTTGGTCAAGGCCTCCGCCGAGCATTCCATCTCGACGCTGGGGCTGGATGCGATTCTCTACCTGCTCGGTTTGAGAGACCGCGACCAGCTGCTCTAAATAGCCCCCGGGCTTCCGGTTGGGAACCAGCGTCTCAGGTCTTCGGGTGTGTCTATATCGTGCAACTGGCGGCCGAGCCTTACCCGCCAGTTTAGGCAATTTAGTCGCTCAAGAGTCAGCTGCGCGTCCTTGTCGGTGCTCCAGGGCATGTCGGTGAAC